>CAZHUT010000022.1:0-13336 GCA_964535545.1 uncultured Candidatus Saccharibacteria bacterium
TGCTAAAGAGGCAGGGTGTAAAAGCCCTCGCTGGTTCGAATCCAGCCGGCTCCGCCATGAAAGAAACAGAAGCCAATCGGATTTCCTGGCTGGCCTGTGCCGCAATTGTTTTAGCCTACATGATTCCGTATGGAATTGTGAATCATTTGCCGCTGCATCGGTATACGGTGCCCTTGGTTGCCAACGAGGCTTCAATCCCGTTTTTACCGTGGACTTTTTTTATCTATATTTCAGTGCTTCTTCAGGCGGCTTTGGTGCTCAAAATAATGCCACGACCGATGCTCCGGTCGGTACTCCGATATCTCGGTCTCGTTATCTTTTTCAGCCTGATCTTTTTTATTCTTGTGCCAATTGAATATCCGCGAGCCTTGTATCACACGGCTAGTCCGCTCATTCACATTTTCAGATGGATTGATGGCGCCGGTAATTGTTTCCCATCATTACATGTCGTAGTAACAGTGGCCATTTCAATGTGCTACATGCTGATCGAACATTCGTGGTGGAAGCGAGTAGCGATGTGGCTGTGGACGATTCTTGTAATCATCTCAGTCCTCACGACTAAGCAACATTATTTACTAGATGTTGTTGGCGGCTTGTTGCTCTGTCTTCCGCTCACTCTTGTCCTTCATCGAATTGGAAGAATACATCAGTAACTTTTGGAACTTTCATTCGTCTCCGTATATAGAATGGCAATTAGACAGCCATGCTACAATCTATATATGAGATCATTAATTGCAATTTTAATAGCCGCGCTGCTCATTGCACCGCTCACTTCATTTGCTGCGACTCCGCAAAAAATCGAGCGACTGTTTTATTATATGGATACGGACAGTGGCTATGAGTCGCTCAAGAAAAACGCTACCAAGATTGATATTCTCTCACCTCAGGCATTTACATTTGATGAAACAGGCACACTCGCTGCTGATATGCCGGCGCGAGTGATGGAAGTTTTGGAAAAACATACCCGCATCAAACTGATGCCGCTTATTGAAAATGAATATTTTGATTTGAATGTTGCTCATACCGTGCTTATTACTCCCGTAGCTCAAGACAAGCTGATTGCCGACATGATCAAGATTGGCGTGCAGAATAAATACTGGGGTTACCAGCTTGATATGGAACATATGAATGTCGAAGATCGCGATCTGTATTCTGCTTTTTCCGAAAAAATGGCCACGGCACTCCATGCCGCAGGTTTGAAATATTCAGTTGCAGTTTCACCTCGACACTCTGATAATCAGGCAGACTACGACGCAGGCTCATGGCAGAAATGGACAGGCGTGTTTGACTATGCTGCTTTGGCAAAGTCTGCAGATTTTGTCTCAGTCATGGTATATGACCAGGCTCGTTCCGTAGGACCAACCTCGACGCTTACTTGGTATGGAGATGTCGTTAACTACTCGCTCAAGAAGATTCCAAAGGAAAAACTTTCAATCGGTATACCGTTTTATGGCTGGGAGTGGATACCGGGAGGAGGCAAGAAAATTGCGTCGCATACGTACCGATATGTTACTGATCAGGTCAAAAATAAAATGGTTGAGTCAACATTCTTTAATGATGTTCTCGGCACGGGGATTATGACGTATTTTGTTAAAGTAAACGGTGTCAAAGAAAAGCGTGTGCTGTGGTATGAAAACGTCCGAAGTTTTACACTCAAATACGACATCATCAAAAAATACGGTCTTCGCGGTTTCTCAGCCTGGGCCCTTGGCCAGGAAGATGCGCGTATTTGGAATACATTGCCAAAAAGATAATCGGAATCAATTTGTCTGAAAGCGCTATTCCAAAACCTCTTTTGGTTTTGAATCAGGCCAAATAGTATCCCAGAGCATAGCCGCAGTGTTTCGCGGCTTGCCTCGGAGGGGGAACAGGTGGAGGTCGATGAATGGAAGCGAGTTGCATTCGATGACGCCGCAGCGCTTCTGTTCTTTCCAAGATTTTGTAATGTCGTCAATCATGAAGTCGATACCTACGAGCGGATCCTCGAGTACTTCTGCAACGTATTCAAAAAGAATTTTATTGTCCGGATGTGTTTCGTCAGTGACATCTGTTGCACCTCCACCGAGACCGCGGCTTGCTTTCTGAGCCAGAGTGACCAATTTGCCTTCCGCCGGAATATCTTTGAGCGTAAGATGCTGCTTCTTCAATTCGGCATCAGTAATTTCGTTGATAGTAATTGTGTGGAAGATTGGGCCCTGTCGCATTGGATTTTGGTTTTCAATTTCAATCAGCTGCTCGATGGTATGTGTCCCATCGCCATATACGCATGGAGGTTCGCGACGAAGGACGCCGGCCAACTTGCCGCCAATAACAGTGGCACGATAAACAAGACCCTTGTGTTCTTCTTCAATCACAACCCAAGGTGAAACCTGTTTGGCAATTTCATACGCCTGCTTGAGTTCGTCAATTGTTTCGATATGGGTTGTTGTGTGGCGACTGCGGGAGCCGAGATTTGGTTTGATGATTACGGGCTTCTCTAACTTTTCAAAATATTTTTTGCAGGTGTACCATGTCCCGGCCACACCACCTTGAGCTACTGGAATACCGGCAGCAGTGAATCGTTCGCGCATGATGCCTTTGTTGTCCATCCAGAGCAGGGAAGGAGAAGAGCGAAGACCTGGACGAGGTAGTCCGTCAAACGTTCGCTGTTCGCCCTTCCATGTTGCTACGAAAATTTCGCGTCCATGGCCGAGAGCCTGGAACTCCCACATGTCGATGCCGCGGCGCTTTGCTTCTTCCCAGAATACTTTTGCGCGGCCGCCTGTTAATTCATCAGGATTGTCGGCGCGCTTGCCGAGATGAATCCTCACAAAAAAGCGCAACATTGGCGGGAGCAAGTATCGGTAAAAGACTGGTCCAACCGCCGGTTCCATCCAGCGCCAGATTTTATCCATCTGCATATTGATTGGATCGGTAAGATAGTGGAGAAGAATAGAATATTTCTCGACGAAATGATTTACCGGAGCATTGCCGCAATCTGGGCAGCTAGGTTTCTTGGATTCCTGATGTTCACTCATAGGGGTAACTATAACATACGTCAGTGCGCAATAGTGTAGGCCGTAACTTTCTCCGCTCCCGCTTCTTGGAGAATCCTCCTCGCTTCTTCGAGCGTTGCTCCTGTAGTAACCACATCGTCAATAATTATGAAGTGCGCGTGTACAGGAAGGGGACATTTGAGGAAAAATGAGTTTTGAATATTCGCCAGTCGCTCGGATTTATTTTTGGTGTGCGACTGGCGAATTTTCATTTCCTTGCGACCGAGAAACTGAGAGCCGTCTTTGAATATCTGACCGCTGTCATTGCGTAGAATTTCCCTGGTCAGCAATTCGGCCTGGTTATAGCCTCGCTCATGACGGCGTTTGGTGGTTATGGGAATAGGAACGAGATACATCGGAAGGTTTTGGAAGACGCGCTCATCACTGATATCGACGATGAGCGCGTCGTAAAGTGCTCGCCCAAAGAGTATGCCAAGTTCATAAGTATAGTTGTATTTTAAGCGCCAAATAGAGGTCCGGATCAGGGGGTGCTTATAAGAAAACAGGGCTTGTATCCAGTCAGGAAGATTGAGGTTGGGCGGCGGCACCGAACGCAAGCATGATGTGCATATCAAAACATCTCTTGTGCCGCACTCGAGACACCCCCTAGGAAATAGCAGGTTTAAGATAGATAATTTCCATGCTTTAAGTCTTGTCGCTATAGTGGCCAGCATCTACCCATTCTAAAAAATAAAGTATGATATACTTCTAAAGGTAAATTAAAGTTTTTTCGAACATGGATAATCCTCTCAAGAACCTATTTCAGAATATAATGAGCCAGTTTTCCGGAGCAGCTGCGGGAGGCAGTGTTATTGGCGTGGATATCGGTACCTCTTCGATCAAGGTTGTCCAGCTCAAAAAGAAGAACGGTAAGGCAATTCTCGAAACTTATGGCGCCCTTGCTCTGGGTCCATATGCAGACCTCGATGTTGGCGCAGTCACAAATCTATCTGATGACAAGCTGGGCACAGCTCTCGTTGATGTTGTCCGTGAATCCGGAGTTACTACAAAAGAAGGAGGTTTCTCAATCCCGTCAGTCTCAAGTTTGATTTTTGTTCTTGAACTTCCTGCGTCTGTTGATGCAAATCAGTTCGCCACGATCGTTCCAACAGAAGCACGCAAATATATTCCTGTGCCGATCTCAGAAGTCGTACTCGATTATTGGCAGATTCCAAAGCGGGAAATCGCACTCGGTGATTCAATGGTTCAAGCGGATACTTCAGGCAAGACAGAAGTGCTCGTTGCTGCGATTCACAATGAAACAATTACGAAATTCAAAAACGTCGTCAAAAAAACAGACCTGGCCTCAGGATTTTTTGAGATTGAAGTATTCAGCGGTATCCGATCAACATTCTCACATGAACTTTCACCGGTCATGATGATCGACTTCGGTGCATCCCGTACAAAAGTGGTTATTGTGGAGTACGGCATCGTCAAAACATTCCACATTATCAATCGCGGCTCACAGGACATTACCAATGCTTTATCTAAATCACTTTCAATTCCATTTACCAAGGCAGAAGAAATGAAACGTGAATTTGGTCTCTATGGCAGTTCGCTCGACCGCAGCGTTGCCGATATCACCAAGCTTTCAGTTGATTACATTCTTAGTGAAGCAAACAACGCGGTACTCGGTTATGAACGTAAATACCAAAAAACCGTTTCAAAGGTAATCCTCTCCGGCGGGGGATCGATGCTCAAAGGATTTTTCGAAGCAGCTCGAACCAACTTTGCCTGCGAAGTAGAATTGGCAAATCCATTTGGGAAAGTTGAAGCACCAGCCTTTCTAGAAAATGTACTCAAAACAACCGGCCCAGAATTCGCTACTGCAGTAGGTTTGGCGCTCCGAAGATTGCAATAGTTTACCGGCAAAGTTGCAAAGTCTTTGTATACATGGGGTACAAGCAGTTTCGGGCGCAAAGGTGTGCTCTTTTTCGCGGAGCAACGCGGAGTGAGAAAAGTACACCGACAGCGCTCTCCGAGGAAGATATTCCAATTCACCACTTAGTTTTCCACTAACATTAAAGAAACCACTATACATATAATTAGTTACGTATTACAATAGGTGTAGCTAATGGACCAAAATTTCCAAACATCATTCATACCAAAGAAACCACTTGCTGAAGATCGAATGGAGAGACCAAAATCAGTAAGCGTTTTTCTGTTTTTTGCCACTGTTATTTTTATTGCCTCAATTGTTGGAGCGGGTGCGATGTATTTTTACAAAGCATCTCTTACTGGTCAGGTAGAGCAGATGAAGGCAGATCTCAAGAAAGCTGAAAGTGCCTTCGAAGGGGATTTTATTCGCCAGCTTCAGCTGACCGACAAACGAATTGTTGCTGCGAATGCAGTGCTGAGCAACCATATTGCAGTTTCGCCTATTTTCCAGGAACTCCAGAATCGAACACTAAAATCAATCCAGTTTACAAAGTTTTCATATGCAATCACAGGCTCAGGTCCGACAGCAAAGATTACGGTGACTATGAGCGGTAAGAGTCAGAACTACACAGCAATCGCGCTTGAATCGGCGATGCTTGTCGATAACAACAAATACTTCAAGGATCCAGTGTTTTCAAACCTTGCGCCGAACGATCAGGGTATGGTCCTGTTTGACCTGACATTTAACGTAGATCCACAGTTAGTACTTTATAAGCAAGCGCTTGCACATTCAGGCGTAGCTCCAGTACAGGCTCCGGAAGCCCAGATTCCGTCAGCGCCACAGGGAGCAGGGTCGGTCTCATTTCCAGGAGGGAATCAATAATTGAGTTAGCATATGTTTAAATTCGTTTTCCCAGCATTAATGACCGTCGCAGCAATCGTACTGTTTGTTGTGTTTACCAATCCGACTTACAAAGATGTTGGCCAGCTTCGCACAGTCCAGGCCGCATATGATCAGGCACTTAACAATTCCCAGGAACTTCTCAAGGTTCGAAATGAACTGACGACAAAATACAACAATCTCTCGACCACTGACCGAGACCGATTGACCAAGCTCATGCCTGATACCGTGGACAACATCCGTCTCATCATCGACACTCAGAACATTGCTCTCAGTCACGGCATGACATTGAAGGACATCAAGTATGATGCCCGGGCTCAAAGCAATGCCACACCGAACGCGAATGCTCCAACAACTCCAAACCAGCTGGCAGCAAACCAGAAGGATTACGGTACATTCCAGTTGGAATTCTCAGTAACAGGTTCATACCAGAACTTCCAGGCATTCCTGACTGATATGGAGCAGAGCCTTCGTTTGGTAGACATTGAATCAGTAACTTTCCAGGCAGCAGATGCTGGCAGTAGTGCCATGAAATATGTTATCCGCGTCCGAACCTATTGGTTAAAGAGTTAAACATATGTCAAACACGCTCAAAGTCATGCTCATAGCAGTTATCATCATCGCCATCGCGGTGTTTGGCTATTGGTATTCAACTCGTCCGACAACCAATACCTCAGCTACAGCCCTTCAGTCTGCAACTGGTCAGGTTTCTCCGCTCGAAGCAACTGATACTGCGATCTCAGACAAATTCCTTGCATTGCTCCTCAATATGAAGACTATCAAGCTTGATCAGGGCATCTTTACTGATACGGCTTTCACTACACTTCGAGATTTCAGTACCACAATTGCTCCTGAGACAAATCCAGGACGAAATAATCCGTTTGCTCCGATTGGTTTGGATTCAACAGCAACTCAAGCTGTGACTGTCACGACTGGTACAGCAATTGCGGTCACCAAGAATAGCGCAACATTTGTCGGTGCACTTCCAGTTGGTTCGGTTACGGCAAAGCGATATTTTGAATACGGTACTACGGCGAATACTCCGCTCGGAAGTGCTACAGCCGGAGTGCCAATGGATGCAGCCACAGGATCATTTACGTTCAATATCGTTGGTCTTCAGCCAAATACGACGTATTATGTTCGTGCAGCAGCTATCACAAGTCTAGGTACAACATACGGACAGGTCACCAGCTTCAAAACTTTGGCTCAATAATCTCGAAACTAACAAACCCGCCACCATGGCGGGTTTTGCTTTGATTATTACATGTTATACTTAAGGTATGAATTTTCTTGAGAGTCTGGTGCGAAGCGGTTTGATCAAAGATACTCAAACCGGCGAGATAATGAAACGTGCCGAAGAAAAGTACGGTGGCGACATCGACAAGGCACTTTTGGAATTTGGACTGACGGAACAAGTTATTCTTGACGAGAAAAGCAAGCTCTTCAACATTCCAGCCAAAGCCATCAATGTGAAAAGCATTCCGTTCGATGTTCTCAAATACATTCCCGAAGATTCAGCTCAGTATTATCATTTTGCACCGATCGGTTTGGTAGATGGTGTACTCGAAGTCGGAATCCTTGATCCGCAAAATATTCAGGCCCTTGATGCGCTTCAGTTTATTACGGGCGGTATGAATATGCCGTACAAGTTGTACCTGATCTCTCCAAAAGCATTTGATGAAATTCTTCAGAGCTACAAAGGCATTACTGGGGAAGTGCATGAAGCAATGTCTGAGCTCGATACTGAAATCGGTAATATCGACACGTCAGGCGTAGTGATTGAGTCAAAGCAAAACCCAAGCACGCAAGAAGAAGAAAAAATTGTTGAAGACGCGCCGATTATCAAGATTGTGGCCGTTATTCTCCGACATGCTACTGAAGGAAACGCATCAGATATTCATATTGAAAACACAGGGGATAAGGTGAAGGTTCGCTTTCGTGTCGACGGTACACTGCATACTTCGCTCATCCTTCCATTAAACGTCTATGCTGGTATCGTTGCCCGTATCAAGATTCTTTCCAAGCTTCGTCTCGATGAAAAGCGCAAGCCGCAAGACGGTGGTTTCTCAACAAAGATTGATGATCGTAAGATCGACTTCCGTGTCTCTACGTTCCCGGCATACTACGGTGAAAAGGTGGTGATGCGTATTTTGGATTCTGATAAGGGCGTTAAGCCAATCACTGGACTTGATCTGTCGCCAGAAAACTTGGCCATGGTTCGCGAAGCAATTTCAAGACCGTACGGTTTGATCCTCATCACTGGTCCGACTGGTTCCGGTAAATCAACAACATTGTATTCGATGTTGAACGAGCTTGATCGCGAAAAGGCCAACGTTGTGTCATTGGAAGATCCAGTGGAATACCATATGCCGGATGTAAACCAGTCACAGGTCATGCCAGAAATCGGATACACGTTTGCTTCAGGTTTGCGCTCCATTCTCCGTCAGGACCCAGACATTATTTTCGTGGGAGAAATCCGCGACAAAGAAACTGCTCAGTTGGCTATTCAAGCTGCGCTTACCGGTCACTTGGTGCTCTCAACACTGCACACGAACAGCGCCGTCGGTATTGTGCCCCGTTTGGTGGACATGGGAGTTGATCCGTACCTCATTGCGCCAACACTCATCATGGGTATGGCGCAGCGTCTCGCTCGACAAGTATGCCCAAATTCAAAACAAGAAGTACCGATGGATGAAAGCACTAAGGAATACATCGATAACGAATTCAAAGATATGCCTGCAGAATACCGAGCGAAACTGCCAATAGGGGACAAAATGTACCAGGTAAATCCGTCTCCTGATTGTCCAAGCGGTACTCGTGGGCGAATGGCCGTCTTTGAAATGTATATGGTTGATGCCGATCTTCAGCGACTCATTCTCGAAAAGCCGAATGAACAGGATATTTATAAGCATCTACGTGAAAAGAAGGGAATGCTGACAATGCGCGAAGATGCTATTCTCAAAGCATTGCGTGGCGATATTCCAATGCAGGACGTCTATACTCTCTAGTTTCTCCAAAGAGCTCCTTGCCGGGGCTCTTTTTGTATGGTAATTTCAAACAAAACTCAGCTACATGAAAAAAGCAATAGTACCATTTTTCGTTCTGGCTACCGCAGCCTATCTTCTGTTTTCGAACAACAATGTTGGTATTGGAACTCCGAATCCCAATCAGTCAGCCATCCTTGATCTGGAGGCTACCGATAAAGGGTTGGGTTTTCCGACGCTTACAACAACGCAACGGGACAACATCCAAAACCCGAAGCTCGGACTTACGATTTACAACCTGACTGATTCCTGTTTGCAAACATGGAATGGGGCACAGTGGAAATGCAATTCGATGACCATCATCAACAATATCCAAAGTAGCGGTGGAAGCTGCGAATATTGCCTGATGGTTGACACCATCATGATTAGTCCGCAACAGATAAATTTTCTGGGCACTAACCCGGTGCAGCTAGTGCCGTCACCTGGTCCGGGGTATTACTGGTCCATCAAATCCATTAGCTTAAGGCTCTATCCAGGAGCGAATGCGTATTCATTTGGCGGAGAACTTAAGTTTTTCTATGACCCGCTGACGATTTCCAATCAATGCGGGGCAGTGCAGGGAATATTCTGTAATGGCTCATTGGCTAACACTACGCTGGCCCAAGAAATGCAGCCGCAATATATGAACGGAATTGATGATGTTGGCATCTATATGAGGGCCGATTATAATCCATTTCCTCAAACAGGCGATGGATATATACGAGCAACAATTGCCCGCTATAAACTACCAATCTAATAGGTAAAGACACGATCTAATCTCACACCCCGTCAATTTTAGGCGGGATTTTTATTTGGCAGAAGCCCAAAAGTGGATAAAAATCCTATAGTCTTTTATTTCAGACCATAGTATACTTTTCATATATATGGACTATAAAAAAATGCTCGATGAACTTATCGGTGTTCTGGTTGCTGAAAACGGATCAGATCTTCACCTTTCGATTGGCCGTTATCCGGCAATTCGTGTAACCGGTCAGCTCATTTTTTTGGTCAAGCAGGAAGTGCTCACGCAAGAAGCGGTGACTGGAATGCTCCAGGCAATGCTTGGCGACGAAAAATACAAGAAATTCCTTGAACGAGAAGAATACGACTTTGCCTATGACTATCAAGGCAAAGCTCGCTTGCGAGGCAATGCATACATCCAGAAAGGCAAGCTGGCGGTTGCACTGCGCTTGATTCCGCAAGTCAAAACATTGGCCGAATTGCATCTTCCCGATGTGCTTCAGAGCTTTGCCCGCAAGAAGCAGGGATTTTTCCTCGTTGTGGGTCCGGTGGGTCAGGGTAAATCAACAACTATGTCTGCACTCATCAATCTCATCAACGAAGAACGAGCAGAACATATTGTCACAATCGAAGATCCGATTGAATACGTTTTTGAGCCCAAGCACTCTTTGATTGATCAGCGAGAAGTTGGCATTGATACTAAGGACTTTGCTACTGCTTTGAAATCAGTTTTCCGTGAAGACGTGAATGTCATCATGGTGGGTGAAATGCGAAACCCTGAGACGATTGCGACCGCAGTGACTGCTGCTGAAACCGGCCACTTGGTTTTTTCAACGCTCCATACAAACAATGCTTCACAGACCATTGACCGTATCATCGATTCTTTTCCTGCAGAAAGCCAAGATCAGATCCGTATCCAGCTCGCAAATTCGCTTTTGGGAATCTTCTCGCAGCGACTTATTCCTCGTATTGCCGGCGGATTGGTTCCCGCGTATGAATTGCTCATCAATAACAATGCCGTTGCCAACCTCATCCGCGAAAAGCGAACACATGAAATTGATGTTGTGATTGAGACAGGTTTTGAACAGGGAATGGTCGACATGAACCGATGCCTGGTTGACCTCGTCCGACAGGGAGAAATCTCAATGGACAATGCATACCTTTATTCGCTTAACCCAAAAGCGCTCGAACGCTTGATCTAAATCCATGACGTTTAAATACAAGGCTGTTACGGCAGCCGGAGAACAGAAAGAGGGTGTCATTGAAGCGCAGAACAAAGATCTGGCCATTGCAGCGCTGCAGCGCCGCGGTTTTATCGTTACTTCCATAAAAGGAGAAGAAGAAAAGTCCGTCTGGGAGATGAACATCTTCGAGAGTGTACCGCTCAAGGATGTAGTGCTGATGTCACGCCAGATCTCGACGCTCTTTGAAGCCCAGGTCTCTGCACTCAAGGCCTTCTCACTCTTAGCATCAAATGCAGAGAATTTGCTGCTTAAGAAGACACTCAACCAGGTGGTTGATGATATCCAGGCTGGATCATCGATTTCTGGAGCCTTGGCAAAACACCCAAAAGTATTCTCAGACTTTTATGTGAATATGGTTCATGCCGGTGAAGAATCTGGTAAGTTGAATCAAACATTCTCATTCCTTGCCGACTATCTTGATCGTGAATACGAATTGAAATCAAAGACAAAAAACGCACTCATCTATCCAGCCTTCGTTATTACAGTCTTCATCATCGTTATGGTTCTGATGTTTACTGTGGTTATTCCGCAGCTTTCACAAATTATCCGCGATTCGGGAACAGAAGTGCCAATTTATACTCAGATCGTTCTCGGACTGTCTGATTTCATGGTTCATTACGGTATCTTTGTTGCTATTATTTTCCTTGCTTTTGTGGGTTATATCGCATTCATGCTTTCGACCGAGCGCGGCAAGGCATACCTCGATCGCGTGAAGCTATCACTGCCGATCTTTGGAAACTTGTTTACCAAGATGTATCTCTCTCGAATCGCCGACAACTTGGATACTATGATCTCATCTGGCATTCCGATTGTGCGTGCTATTGAGATCACAGGTTCTGTGGCGGGCAGTAAGGTCTATGCAGATATCATGAAAGACACCGAAGAAGCGGTCAAAAGCGGTAGTTCTCTCTCAGATGCCTTCAATAAGCATGTTGAAGTGCCGCAGATCATGGTTCAGATGATCAAAGTGGGGGAAGAAACCGGTGCGCTCTCTACTATCTTGAAAACACTGGCTCATTTCTATAAGCGCGAAGTGGACGATGCTGTGGATTCATTGGTTGGACTGATTGAGCCGGTGATGATCGTGGGCTTGGGTCTTGGCGTGGGTGTCCTCCTAGCTTCCGTGTTGATGCCAATTTACAACATTGCAAGCAGTATTCAGTAAGGTATAATTAGGTCATTAAAGTCGCTATAACATTATTATTAGCATTTATAAGTATAAATTATGATCAAATCTCAGAATAAAGGTTTTACGCTCATTGAACTCTTGGTGGTGGTCGCTATCATCGGTATCTTGGCTTCAGTTGTGTTGGCGTCTCTTTCAACTGCCCGAGGCCGAGGTAAGGACGCAGCGATCAAATCAGCTCTTTCAAGCGCGATCTCACAGGCTGAAATTGATGCCAATGGCGGCGCATACTCTTGTGCCAATCTTACAGTTAACGGAACTGTTTTGAAAAACATCGCAACAAATGTCAGTAACAATGGTGGAGGTACAGTTGGTTGTACAATAGGAGCAAACAACATCCAGTTCAATGCAGCGCTTCCAGGTGCTGGTGGAAGTTGGTGTGTAGACAACAATGGTTACTCTGGTGTCCCTGGCACGATCGCAAACGGTAAGTGTCAGTAATCTAAACTCTCAAAGAACCGCCCCTATGGGTGGTTTTTTGTTTGTCTGCTTGGTATACTTTAAACAACATGGATATCATCATTGGCGTTATGTTTTTCTTTTTCGGAACTATCATTGGTAGTTTCTTGAATGTTGTGATTTACCGATTCAATACCGGCAAATCGCTCAATGGCCGATCAATGTGTTTCTCGTGCGGCAAGACACTGCACTGGCATGAACTGGTGCCACTCGTCAGCTTTCTGGCCCTGCGTGGCAAATGCTCAAAATGCAAAGTTTCAATCTCAATGCAGTATCCGATCGTTGAAGCGATCACCGGCATCATGTTCCTGTTTCTTGGATTCAAGTTCATGCCGAATCTCGCCTTTGGCGGCATGGCCGGCGTGCTCGGAGTAGTGTGGTACACGTATGTTTGGTGCCTTTTCTTAGTCATTGCAGTTTATGATGTTCGTCACACGGTCATTCCAGACAAACTGGTGTGGCTCGGAAACGCGCTCGCTTTGCTCGCGCTCTTTTTCTTCCGCGGCTTCGAATTTGTTCCACATCTTGCTTCACACAAGGCATTGCTTGCCGGTCCTGTATTGGCGCTGCCGTTCTGGGCGCTCTGGTTCTTCTCAAAGGGGAAGTGGATGGGTCTTGGTGACGCAAAACTCGTGCTTGGTATTGGTTGGCTGCTTGGATTGAGCGCCGGCATTCTTGGATTGTTCTTTGCCTTCTGGATCGGCGCAATTTTCTCCATCATTCTCTTGCTTGCCAAGGGACGAAAATACACCATGAAGTCACAGGTTCCATTTGGCCCATTTCTTGTCCTTGCAGCATTTATTGTGTTTACCTTCTCGCTTAATCTCTGGAGCTTTTCATCATATTTTTATTTTTAATTCATGAAACAT
>CAZHUT010000023.1:0-7873 GCA_964535545.1 uncultured Candidatus Saccharibacteria bacterium
CTGAACCGGTTAGGTATTCTGATTCAGTTGAATCTGAGAAATTAGCAAAAGAAAAAATGCTCTTAAGAGAGGAAATGAAATCTCTGGGAAATAGTATTGCAAATACAATTATTGATACTTTAGATAAAAATTAATATATGCAAAAAGGAATTGATTATATTGGAATTACTGTTTCATACATGTGTCACGATGGAAAAGGAAACTATCTGATGAATAAACGAAGTATAAACTGTCGTGATGAACATGGCACATGGGACTTTGGTGGTGGCGGAGTTGATTTTGGAGATACTGTCGACCAAACGTTGCATAAAGAAATAAAAGAAGAATACTGTGCTGATGTACTTTCTTCAAAATTTATCTCTTACTTTGATATTTTTCGTGAACATGAAGGAAAGAAAACACACTGGTTGTCTTTGGTGTTTCTTGTTGAGGTTGATCCAAAACAAGTCAAAAATGGTGAGCCGCATAAATTTGAAGAAATAAATTGGGTTACACTGGATACAATACCAACACCGCTTCATACCGCATGGCAATATGCACTACCTAAAATTATTGATCAGCTACCAGAATAAACATCATGACATACACAAAATCAAAACTCCAAAATGGACTTCGAGTCATTACTGTTCCAATGAAGGATAATCCGACTGTTACCGTACTTGTGCTCGTAGAGACCGGTTCAAAATATGAAAATAAAAAGAACAATGGTATCTCACATTTTCTAGAACACATGTGTTTCAAAGGTACAACAATGCGTCCAACAGCGCATACGATCGCAAGTGAGCTCGATGGTATCAGTAGTCAGTACAATGCATTTACCGGACAGGAATATACTGGCTACTATGGAAAAAGTGATGCAAAACATTTTAAACAAGTCTTTGATGTCGTTTCTGATATTTATTTGAACTCAACATTTCCAGAAGCGGAAATGGAAAAAGAAAAAGGAGTGATCGTTGAAGAGATCAACATGTACGAAGATATGCCGCACCGTCATGTGCAGGATTTGTTTATGTCTCTTTTGTACGGTGACCAGCCAGCAGGTTGGAATATCGCCGGTACGCGCGAAAATGTCCGAGCGATGACACGCAAAGATTTTGTTGATTACAAACACGCACATTATGTACCGAAAGCGACAGTTGTTGTCGTGGCTGGAAAGGTGAACGAAAAGATGGTTCAGAAAGAAGTTGAGCGAGTGTTCGGCAAGCTTCACTATCCAAAAAAAGACGGCAAACTGAAAGTAGTTGAAAAGCAAAAAAAGCCCGAAGTATTGGTTCAGTACAAAAAGACCGATCAAACACACTTTGTCATGGGTGTTCGAACGTTTGATTTGTACAACAAACAGAATCCTATCCTTACTGTACTTGCCACAATTCTCGCCGGCGGCATGAGTTCACGTCTTTTTATTAAGCTCCGTGAAGAAATGGGTGTGGCGTATTATGTCCGGGCAAATAATGATACGTACACTGATCACGGTTATCTCGAAATTTCCGCAGGTGTTTCAAACAACCGCGTCAAAGAAGTGGTGACTGAAATTTTGAAAGAATGTAAACGTCTCACGACTGAATTGGTAACCAAAGCAGAACTTGCAAAGGTGAAAGAATACCTCGCTGGTAATCAGAAACTTGAACTCGAATCGTCGGATGCCTGGGCATCGTATTACGGTGGTCAGGAAGTGATGCGCAAAAAGATCAAAAGTCCCGAAGAAGGGGAGAAGGCAATCCGAAAAGTGACAGCCAAGCAGATTCAGGAAATGGCCAAGAAAATTTTCACCAATAAGCACCTTAACCTTGCCTTAATCGGACCATTTGAAGACAAAAAGGAATTTGAAGAGATTTTAAAGTTCTAATGGAACAATCTCCTCGGAGAGCGCTGTCGTGACACTTTGGTCGACTCCGCTTTGCTCCGCGCCCAAAAGTATCACTTCGCGCTCGAAGCTGCTCTGGTCCATAGAGGCAAAGACTTGGCATCTCTGCCGGTAAAGGTTAGTTACGGTAAGCCGGTGGGGCGTATGCTGGCCAATGCCGAGGACCTGTCTGAGGCAGCTCGCGTAGCGGGTGCCGAGTTCCGCAGGCTTTGGACGGCATAGGGCCCGTAGGCTACATGTTTGGATTCTAAGGCATATATACTATATACTAGCCATATGCCCGAAGAGCCGAAGCAGTACATCGTAAAAATCGACAACCGGACGATCCTCAATGTCGTCCTGGTGATTTTGATGCTGCTGGCGCTCTACTTTCTCCGTGATTTGGTCTTGGTTATTCTGACTTCTATCGTACTTGCCTCATTCAACGAAGGCGTGGTCCGCAAATTAGCGCGTTATAAGGTGCCGCGAACACTTTCAGTGGTGATTGTATATTTCATTTCGCTTGCATTCATTTTTGGCCTCTTTTATGTTTTTGCCCCAATTCTGATGGCCGAACTTTCTTCATTGGTTCAATCACTTGGTACGTATGTGCCGCAGGGGAGCGTCTTCCAAGTATTTCAACCGGCAAATATTACCGGCACGCAAAATGTGATCTCAACTGTTTCAGGAAACACATCATCGATCGCCGATGTCGTGCGAAGCGTGCAATCGTTGCTTGACGGAGCTTCGGGCGGGTTTATCCAGGCGATGACAATTGTCTTCGGCGGTATTCTGAACGTTATCCTGATTGCGGTTATTACGTTCTACCTCTCAGTGCAAGATCACGGTATTGAATCCTTCCTTCGCATATTAAGTCCAATCAAGCATGAAGAATATGTAGTCGGCCTCTGGAAGCGCGCGGAACGAAAAATTGGCTTGTGGATGCAGGGACAGTTGCTGCTTGGTGTAATTGTCGGCGTCATTATATATCTCGGTTTGACTCTGCTTGGTGTGAAATACGCATTGGTCATATCATTGCTTACTGCCATCCTTGAATTGATTCCGTTTGGTATTATCCTCGCCGGATTGATTGGCTGTGTGTTTGCATATTCATCCGGAAGCATCGCTCTTGCAGTCAAAGTCTTCTTCCTGTATCTTATCGTTCAGCAGTTCGAGAATTATCTGATCGCCCCGCTGATCGTGAACAAAGTGATCGGCATCTCGCCGCTGGTTGTTATCCTCTCGCTCCTGATTGGTGCAGAATTGGCAGGCCTCTGGGGGTTGCTGCTCGGTATTCCGGTTGCGGTTTGTCTGCTTGAATACTTCTCAGATATTGAAAAAGGTAAGAGTATCCGCTACACATCATAAACACTATGTCAGAAAAAAATTTTTATATTACAACTACATTGCCATATGTGAATGCCGACCCGCATGTCGGTTTCGCCATGGAACTTATCCGCGCCGATGTTATCGCCCGGGCAAAGCAGCTTCAGGGTTATGAAGTCTTTTTCAATACGGGTACCGATGAACACGGCTCGAAACTTTTTAAAGCTGCGGAACAGCAGGGGATCCCGGTAAAACAGTACGTTGACGGCTATGCGGAAAAATTCCGCGGTCTTGCCGGACTCCTCGGTATCAGCCCAGAGGTGCACTTTATCCGCACCACAGACGAGCATCACGAAAAAGCAGCTCAGGAATTCTGGAAGCTCTGCGACAAGAATGGCTACATCTATAAGAAGACATATCAGATCAAATACTGTGTCGGCTGCGAATTGGAAAAGACAGATTCAGAACTTGTGGACGGTAAGTGTCCAATTCATCCGACATATGAAATTGAACTGATCGACGAAGAAAACTACTTTTTCAAGTTCTCAGCATTCCAGCAGCCGCTCTTGGATTTCTATGCCAAGAATCCGACATTCGTTATTCCGGATTTCCGCTTCAATGAGATTCGTGCCTTTGTTGAGCGAGGCCTTGAAGATTTTTCTATCTCTCGCTTGAAGTCAAAAATGCCATGGGGCGTTCCAGTTCCAGGGGATGATACGCAGGTGATGTACGTCTGGTTTGATGCACTCGTTAACTACATCTCAACACTTGGCTGGCCGGAGAACATAGAGCAGTTTGAAAAATTCTGGGTGAATGGTCTCCCAACGCAATACTGTGGTAAGGATAATCTCCGTCAACAGTCAGCGATGTGGCAGGCAATGCTCATGGCGGCTGGATTGCCAAATTCAAAGCAGATTGTCATTAATGGCTTCTTTACTGGTGAAGGCGGTCTTAAAATGTCCAAATCAATCGGCAATGTGGTCAATCCATACGATGTTGTAGAAAAATTTGGTCTTGATGCGCTCCGCTATTATGTTATCGGTGAAGTTTCAATGTTTGAAGATTCGCCATGTTCGATGGAATTGATTGGTTTGGCATACAATGCCAAGCTCGCTAATGGTCTCGGCAACCTTACTTCACGTGTCATGAAAATGGCTTCGACAAATCTTGAAGCTGCGCCGGAAATTCCTGAGATGACGATTCCAAAAGAATATTTCGAATATCTGGATCGATTTGAAATCAACAAAGCAGTTCAGATGATTTGGTCAGAGATCACTGCGCTTGATTCATTGATTCAGGAAAAGCAGCCGTTCAAATTGGTAAAGACTGATGCTGAAGCAGGGAAGGCCATCATCCGAGAACTTGTGACCCGATTGTATACTGTCGGACGAATGCTCAACCCAATCCTGCCTGAAACCTCCAAAACTATCAAAGAGTTGGTGAAGCAGAACAAAATGCCAGACGCGCCACTCTATCTCCGCAAAGACTAAAAAAAGAATCCCCGATGGTGAGTCGGGGATTTTTGTTAATCATAAGTCAAAAATTATTACTGACAGGCTATCATGTAGTCCGTCAGTTCTTTCGGCTTCAATGGTATCTGTGTCATCGGTCTCAGTGCTTCGGGGATCTTAATTTCTCCGTTTGCTTTGGTTGGCGTGATTTTCAAAATACCTACACCGGGAATACCATTATGCATGATTGGTTCATTGTACAGATTCAGTTCATAAATCAAACCCTCACGCTCAAAGGAATAGAGTGTTTTGTGAATTACCTTTGTGGTGGGATTGTGGCGTAATTTCAGTTCATTAAACGTGGCCTTGTCCACAACCTTCTCAATCTGCGTATATTCGTCAGAACCAGTCTGCCGTTCACGGGTGTGAAAGTATGTTACGACACCATTATGTGTTTTACTCCGAAGACGCTCGGGCTTGTGGTAATTAGCAGTTGAGGCCAGGTAATACATTTCAACGGTTACGGCTGCAGTTGCTAGTGATATAAGCATTTCCTTATCAATGGTCGTGACGTAGTAACGTTGCGCAGAGGTATCGGACAGTGGTATCGATATGTTTGATGCACGGCACAATTGTTGGTAAGCATAGAATAGCTTCTGTGAGAACGTCCCACCATCGTTGTATATCTTTGCGATATGTGGATGCTTACTACAAGCCTGCCAGGTACGATCACAGGTTTCAACGGCTTCAGGAATGTTCTCATATCGTGCATCATTGCTTTGTTTGCCAAAATAACCTGAGGCACCTTTTGCAGCTGATTCAAAATAAATGATTGCATCATACCGTTTGGTGATCATCGTATTATCCATTCCAATGTGTCGCAGCACAATGCCGAATTCTTCATCCGTTACATATCCATTGCCATCAAGCAATGTCCTGTCGCAGAGGATGAAAATCTGTCCATTGAAATAGTTACGTTTGGCTTGTTTCAGCGCTTCACGCTCGTATTCAAGAATAAGATTTGCCACTGCTATTTGAAATCCTACCGAACCGGGCTTGTGTCCCTCCTTGATAAGTATCGTTGCCGCTTCAGGCACGATGCATACCATGTGGGTTGCGTTGGTAAGTAAGTTAGCTGCATAGCCTAGGAATGTACTCTTGCCGCCATTAGGGCCGCCAGAAATCCCGATTACTCGAACATGTGGCGGTTTGGGGAAAATAATGGATTCCAAAACGTTAAGGTAGTAGAAAAATAAGAATCTGATATTCATGTACGTTTCTTTCATAGAACAGAGATTGGTTTTGCTTTTGATAATCAAACACCACTTTACCATCAAAGTCAAGCATGAGATTTTGCTCAAAATCTGTATACTTATCGACATGGAATCACGCACAGATTTTGAATACATCGATATTCACTCACACCTCAACCTTGATCCGCTCTATGAAAACCAGGACGACATGATCGGACATATGCGAGAAAATCACACTGCCGCAGTCACAGTCGGTGTTGATTTGGAAACATCAAAGCGCGCTATTGAATTGTCAGAGGCGTACGATTTATGGGCCACAGTCGGCCTGCATCCGACAGACAACGACAAGGAAGTATTTGATTTTGAAGCATATCGTATTCTCGCCCAGCATCCGGAAGTGGTTGCCATCGGCGAATGCGGCCTCGATTATTTCCGCAGTCAGGATCCTGAGATGAAAAAGAAACAAGAAATGCTCTTCCGTGAGCACATCAAGCTTGCTCGCGAAGTCGGAAAGCCGCTCATGATCCATGCACGCCCAAGCAAGGGGACAATGGATGCATATGAAGATGTTCTGAATATTTTAGAAAATGTTCCTGAAGCACCGAAAGCCAACTTTCACTTCTTTGTCGGCAATATTGAGATTGCAAAACGCATTCTCGCCATCGGTGGTACTATGTCATTCGATGGTCCGATCACATTCACCAAAGACTATGATGAAGTAATTGCCTTCGTTCCGCTCGAAAGCATGCACGCCGAAACCGACGCGCCGTTTGCCGCGCCGGTACCGTTCCGCGGCAAGACCTGCGAGCCCTGGATGGTCAGGGAAGTGGTGCAGCGGATTGCAGAAATAAAACAGCTGCCACTTGATCAAGTCAAGCAGCAGCTTAAGCAAAACGCTATCTCTTTTTTCTCTTTCTGAATTTTAACTTATAGGCAATATTCTGCGGTATGTGGTAGCGGTTTGAAGCTTCTTCCATACCGTCTATTTCCTCGTAACCCCCATTGTCTTTCTCTGTTAGTAATGTGGTTTCCTGGCTGCGTGCGCCAATAATCGCTACTGCGACCGAAGTGTTGTTTTCTCCCTTTTTCATAGTGGTTTAATTTGAAATATATTATACACTATTTTATTAATATTGTCAATAAGTGTCTGTGCGCCTTTGACAAATCACCATTTTCTGCTAAAGTAGTCCTATCTCTCGTTTGGTGCACTCAATGCGTAGCTGTACCACATAGTCCGTAACGAGCAGAGCTAAGGCCTTTTAAAGGCACTTAGATCCTATTATTTGTAGGTCAGGCGGACGCCTGATTTTTTTAGTTATAAGCTATATGGCAGAAAAACAAGAAAAAGATTCACGAGTATATGAACTCGCGTATCTCTTTGTGCCGCTTTTGACTGAAGAGACAGTTGCTGCATCATTCGGCAACCTCAAAGCTCTCCTCGAAAAGCACGGTGCAACTTTCATTGGCGAAGAAATGCCAAAGATGATGGATCTCGCATACCAGATGAGCCGCATCATTGAAAACAAGAAGACCTGGTTCGATAATGGGTACTTCGGTTGGATCAAGTTCGAAATCGATCCATCAGAACTCGCAGCTATCGAAGAAGTCTTGAAGCGCGATGAACAGATCATCCGCTACATGACACTCAAGACGGTCCGCGAAAACACTATGGCGTCAAAGAAGCCGTTGCGTGAATACCGAAAGCGCACAGCAGAGAAGTCAGAATCTGGCGAACCTGCTCCTGAAATGAACAAGGAGGAGGTAGACAAGCAGATTGACGCTCTCGTCACTGAATAGGCCGCAGGTCCCCGTTTGCTGACTATTGTCAGACCACTAGCAGGGGGATATACTGGATAGGTACTCATCAATGTAATTAAGTAACCAAAAGAGAAATATATGTATATCAACAAAGTCACTATTTTAGGAAACCTTACTCGCGACCCAGAACTTCGCGCACTTCCATCAGGTATCAAAGTAGCAAGCTTCTCGCTTGCAACTAA
>CAZHUT010000023.1:7973-13094 GCA_964535545.1 uncultured Candidatus Saccharibacteria bacterium
ATCAAGCGATCACGATTTATGGGATTGCTCCCATTCGTGGCGAACTAATGTGCTGATAAAAACCCCTCGTCACCGAGGGGTTTTTATGTTTGAGGGGTCATCACTCTTTAATTACATGTAGCATGTATTGTATACTATACAATACATGCTACATGTAATTATTAATCTAGGTTGTATTTATGGAAGTCATTGCAGAAGATAAAAAAGAAATTCTCAGTGCTATTTTAAAAATAAAAGGGATGTTGGATGCCAAAGACACCGCAAGCTTTTTGCTGTTTTTGAAACAAGTTGCAGCTGTCGATCCTACGGGTGATATAACTGAAGAAACGATACAAGAAGCAAGTGCTGACACAGAGACTCTAGGCAGTTTAATGGAGGTACTAAGCGAGAAGTATAAGCCTTTTACTGAAGAATTGATTAATGCTCCAGAGGCGAAGTGGAGCTTTGATGGATCAAAAGCGACTTTCGAGATTGAAGTTTCAAATCCTGATACTATCAAGAATGGTATTACCTTCAAAGGAGGCACTTCAATTCTTCGCTTTAAAGCCCAAAAAAGTAATAACACTTGGATTCTGATACCATCAGTTTTTTAAATGTTGTAATAAAAAACACTTCTCATTGTTCGAGAAGTGTTTTTTATTATAGGATACTAACTTACTCGTTCGTAGTATTCGCCAGTTTCAGTGTTTACTCGGATCGTTTCACCTGCTTCGATGAAGAGGGGAACGTTCACGACCGCACCGTTTTCGAGCGTTACTGGCTTGTTGCCGCCAGAAGCTGTGTTTCCTTTGATTGCTGGAGGAGCATCCTTGATGAGGAAGTCCATCTTGATCGGAAGCTTCACGCCGATAGTCTGTTCTTCACCGTCGTTGTCGAAGATGAGGGCAGTACAGATGACATTTTCCTTGAGGAACTTGAGTGTGTTTTCGCCAAGAATCTTTTCTTCGAGTTTAAAGCGGTTCTTTGGATCGTTTGGATCTGCGAACCAGTATTCTCCGCGGTTTGCGTAGAGGAACTTAATTTCTCGCTTCTCGATTTCTGCTTCTTCTACGGTGTCTGAGCCCTGGAATGTTTCGTTGTATGTTCGGCCGCCAACCAAGCTCTTAAGCTTTGTCTGGTTTTGAGGCTTTCGCTGCTGTGTGCGGGCTACATGAGCTTCCAACACTTCGCATGGCTCACCGTTGTAGACGATGATTTTGCCTTCTTTGATTTCGTTGTATTCGAGTAATGCCATAACTGATCTATGTATTTCTACCTTTTAATGCCTTGCATTCTAGCCCAAATAGGGCAAAAAGTCCATCAGAGACAAAGTAAGTATTGACTTAGGCTGCTTTTAATATATGATTACACTAACTTTTGTTTAACACGTCAATAAAACATTTGTAATGGAAGAAGTGGTCAGACATAGAATATTTGAAGGCCAAGTTAAAAACGGTCCCTCGCAAATATCAAATTACCCGACTCTTTTGGAAAGATTCAACGATTTGGATAGAACAACACAAAAACTTATCCTCTTGCTTGAATTTCCCATAGGGAAACATACTCGCAGAAAGAAGCACCCATTTGAAGGTTACTTTGCTGTGATACAAATCTACATTAAGTTTCTGGAAGCATTTCATGCTGCCAATTACTTTTCATTAATTGCACCAATCTGTAATCTGATGGAGATTCGGCCACTCAAATGGCTTGACTCTACAATGAGGCAGGTGATTGTGCTTGATGAAAAATTTGTTGAATTGGAAAAAGCCGCAAATATTGCGTTACTTGAAGCCAGGTTGTATAAACGTACCACCAAAACACCCGAGTTCGATGCTCGAATTTTAATGGAACAAGAAGCTTTATCTAAGCTTTTGAAAGATATTTCTTCTGGATGCGAACACGTTCGTAGTATTATTGAAAAATAAGTCAGATACAACCAAAAGGGATATAGAAAAACAAAATGCCCGCATATACTGCAGGCATTTTTTTATTACATATGTATTTTATTCTCCTGCACTCGAGACCTGAATCTCTCCGAAACGGGCGCGGATTTCTTTCTCGAGTTCCTTAGTTACCTTAGGATTCTCTTTGAGCCAAGTTCGGGTTGCATCATAGCCGCGGCCCATTGGAACTTTTTCGCCTTCCTTGTTTCGGTAGCTATAGGATGAACCTGATTTTTCGATTGTGCCGAGCTTTTCACCGAGAGCCATCATTTCACCTTCGCGAGAAATACCTTCGCCATAGATGATATCGAATTCAGTCTGCTTGAATGGAGCAGCCACCTTGTTCTTTACAACCTTTACGCGTGTGCGGCCACCAACAACTTCTTCACCTTTCTTGATCTGAGCGATGCGGCGGATGTCGAGACGGACAGATGAGTAGAACTTCAATGCCTTTCCGCCCGGAGTTGTTTCTGGATTGCCGAACATGACGCCGATTTGCATGCGGATCTGGTTGATGAAAATGACAGTCGTCTTTGAACGGGCAACAATAGCTGTGAGCTTTCGGAGCGCTTGAGACATCAGACGAGCCTGTTTACCCATGTGCTGCTGGCCCATTTCTCCTTCAATTTCGTCTTTTGGAGTGAGGGCTGCCACTGAGTCAACAACGACGACATCGATCTTTCCTGAACGGACGAGCGATTCGCAGATTTCGAGACCCTGTTCGCCTGTATCTGGCTGAGCAATCAAGAGCTCATTGATGTTTACACCAAGGTTCTTTGCGTAGACTGGATCCATGGCGTGTTCTGCGTCGATATATGCACAGACGCCTCCAGTTTTCTGGGCCTCAGCGACAATATGAAGGGCAAGCGTGGTCTTACCAGAAGATTCTGGTCCGAAGATTTCGATGATACGTCCTCGTGGAACGCCACCGATACCGAGGGCCATATCGAGTCCGAGTGAACCAGTAGAAATAACACTGATGTCTACTTTTGGAGCATCGCCGAGTTTCATGATTGCACCTTCGCCGAATTTGGTCTGGATTGACTTGATTGTTGCGTCAATTTCTCCACCCATTTCTTTCTTTGGTTTTTCTTTCTTTTTAATCATACAGTTGCGTTATTCAAGAACGGGAATAGGTATTCCCGATACGTCATAACAGTAATTAATTGATAATAGTTTCCGGTTCGTTGGTCTGTGGAGGCGGTGGAATGTTCACAGCAGTCTGTGAGGTCGGTGTGTGATATGTGTAGAGTGTTTCAGATTTTGTTTTGCCAAATGAATCAGTTGAAGCAACAGTGATGACATTCAAACCTGGAAGTAGTGCGACTGATTCTGAAAATGATCCTGATGCATCGAGCGGAGCAGTGCGTCCGTTGATAGTGAGTGCTCGCGCATGATCTGCGGAGCCTGAAAGATTGAGCACAGGAGAGTCGATGTTTGATGAGATTGGAGCTACGCTAAGTGATGAGCCAAAAAGCACATTCCGTCCCTGAAACAGGCCGTACGAAACTAACACTACCAGAAATGTTATACCACCTCCGATGGTGAGTATTTTCTTTAGATCTTCACGCATATCCTCATCTGCATCTCCTTAAGAGACATGTCCATTATCGCATGTTTTTTGAAACAATACCAACTGTGGATTACTCCAAAAAGTGCCTTAAATTTAAGTGTTTTTAAAAGGGGGCCGGTTTGGATCGTTTCCTCACCCCTCAAAGGGTCCGTTGTGGCTGCATTCACGGACGTCATGCGACTCGGCCCCGGTTGAGGGGTTCGGCTCCGATCCAAACCGGCCCCTTTCAGGTAACTAACCTATATTGTCCACCGGCTTTTCCAGTACTTCTCGAGGCTTTGCACCGTTTCCGGCACTGACGATACCTCGTTCTTCAAGCATGTCGATCAGGCGAGCGGCACGGGCGTAGCCGATGCCAAGCTTTCGCTGAAGGAATGATGTCGAAGCTTTTTGGCTTTCGATGACAATCTGGCGGGCTTCTTCATACATGTCATCGTCAGGTTCGTCGCCAGCGCTATCGATAGCGGCTTCAAAGATTGATTTGTCTGCGCTGATGTTGCTGCCAGTCAAAGCGATTTCTGATTGGACTTCGTCAGCGTAACTATCAGCGAGGAACTTTACCACTTTCTTTACTTCATCTTCAGAAATGAATGCTGACTGGAGACGTTCTGGACTAGCCATTTCACCGGATGAGTAAAGCATGTCACCGGCACCGAGGAGCTTTTCGGCGCCAGGAGCGTCAAGAATAGTTCGTGAGTCGATTTGAGATGCCACTTGAAGGGCGACGCGAGCAGGAACGTTGGCTTTGATCAAGCCAGTAACAACGTTAACGGACGGACGCTGAGTTGAGAGGATGAGGTGGATACCGACAGCACGGGACATCTGAGCCAAACGGACGATACCTGATTCGAGTTCGCGAGGGTAGGTCTGCATGATATCTGCCAATTCATCGATGACGACGACAATATATGGGAGCTTTTCCATACCGTCTTCCTTTTCGTCCTCATCTTTTCCACGAGCTTTGTTATAGGACTCAATGTCACGGACAGAATGCTTCTGAAGTAAATCGTAACGTCGATCCATTTCCTTCGCTGCCCATTTGAGGGCCAGGATAGCTTTTTTAGGATCTGTAATAACCGGTGTGAGCAAATGAGGGATCTTGTTGTAAAGCGTCAGTTCCACGCGTTTTGGATCGATGAAAATAAATCGGAGATCTGCCGGCCCGTTTCGATAGAGCAGTGAAGTGATGATAGCGTGAATGGTAACGGACTTACCGGAACCAGTAGCACCGGCAATCAGGCCGTGTGGCATCTTGGCGAGGTTGGCAATAACTGACATTCCAGAAATGTTGCGGCCAAGGGCAACCAAGAGTGGTTTTTCACCGTGGGTAAATTTGTCATCAGAAAGGAGAGAGGCGAGACCGACAGTAGATTTTTCTTTGTTTGGAATTTCGATACCCACGAGTGACTTGCCGGGAATCGGCGCTTCAATACGGATCGTCTTTGCCGAAAGGGCGAGGGCAAGGTCGTTTGAAAGTGCAGTGATACGGGAAAGTTTGACACCCTGTGCTGGCTTCAAAGCATAGCGAGTAACGGACGGACCGACAGTGATTTCGTCCATTTCAACTTCGATGCCAAAGTTCTGAAGTGTCCGTTTGATGATATTGGAGTTGGCTTTGACGTCGCC
>CAZHUT010000024.1:0-12982 GCA_964535545.1 uncultured Candidatus Saccharibacteria bacterium
GACGAACGATTATCTGGCATACATCAAAACACTGCCAAAGTATCACATGGAAGAACTGACCGGATTCATCATTGTTGCCGCCACGCTCATTCTGATCAAGTCCCGATCGCTTTTGCCAGGACTTGAACTTACTCCTGAAGAAAAAGAAAACATCACTGATCTTGAAACCAGATTGATCTTGTACCAGAAGGCAAAAGATATTGCCGATACCATTAAGGGACTGTACGGCAAGCGACGAATCCATGTCGGAGTCCGCAGGCTCGGTTCGCATCCGATCTGGAGTCCGGACAAAAACGTGCAGATTCCAATACTCCACCAGTTAGCCCGCGAATTACTCCAGAAACTTCCAGTCGAAACCGAACAAGCGCCGGAAGTGAAGATCCAGAAGGTAATGAGCATCGATGAGATGATTGCCAGCCTGACAGACAGAATTACCACCCAGATGTCGATGAGCTTCAAAGAATTCTCGCGGCATCCTGAGGCAGAAGACGCCAAGCATCAGAAAGTCCACACCATCATTTCATTCCTGGCGCTTCTCGAATTAGTCCGCGAAGGAATCATCGACGCCCTGCAAGAGAACACAAGTGACGACATCACCATTAGCAAACGTAACCAACAAGAAGCACTATCATGACAACCGAACAAAAAATTGAAGCCATTCTTTTCGCCCTCGGCGAGCCAGTGACACTACACGAGCTTGTTGGCCTTACCAAGGAAGGCAAGGAGAAAATCGAAGAGGGAATTGCAGCACTTCGAACATCACTAGAGAACCGCGGCATTGTGTTGATCGAATCACATCAAGGTTATACACTCGGCTCACATCCGGAGGCTTCAAGCATGCTCGACACTATCCGCAAGGACGAACTTGGAAAAGATCTTTCAAAAGCGAGTTTGGAAACACTTTCAATCATTCTCTACTACAATGGCGCAACTCGAAGCGATATTGATTTCATTCGCGGCGTGAATTCAAATTTCATCCTCCGAAATTTGGTTATGCGCGGATTGATCGAGCGAACTGAGTACGCTGAAGACAGTCGCAAATCATTTTATGTGCCGACCCTTGATCTGATGAATCACCTTGGTGTCAGCAAAATTTCCGACTTGCCCGACTTTGAATCCATTCACAAAATGTTTGTCGAGCGAAATGTTGCCATGCAGAAGGGAACTGAGCCGGTAGCCGAATCATCAGAAGCTGAAGCCTAAACATGCCTGACTTTCTCAACATCCATATTCCCAAGCGAATTTTGCTGATCATTATGGTCGGCATTTTTGCCTTGTTTGCAACAATGATTTCTGTCCTGAATACTCTCGGTGACTATGCGGATGCCATGTTGGCAGAGCAATTGCGCCAAGAATCCCTCTTCCGAGCATACATGCATACTCAAGTCGGAGCGCAAGCAGTGGTGGTCTATGATGTTACGCATGACGAAGTTTTGTACGGCCGACACCCGTATGACCGGAAACCGCTGGCTTCCATCACTAAAATCATGACGGCCCTTATTGGCAAAACAATTCTTCCGGCAACACTGCCCGTAACCATTACGCAACGGGACCGAACCGAAGAACCGGATATGCAATTGCGCACCGGCGATACATGGGCAAGTCGCGACCTTATTCAATACTTCCTGGTTAAATCATCGAACGACGGCTCGACGGCAATCTGCAACACCGTAACAGAGCAAGTAAAAAAAACGAATGCAAACCTGAACTGCATATCACTCATGAACGAGTATGCAAAAAATCTCGGACTTAAGACATTGTATTTCGCCAACCCAACCGGTCTCGATCTTTCAAACGGTTTGCCAAGCAACTTTGGTTCAGCCCTGGATGTGGCAAAACTCTTGGGTAAGGCGTATGCATCGTATCCGGGACTTTTTGAAGTAACCAATCAACCGATTGTCTCATTCCGAACAGATAAGTATGTATATGAAGCAACAAATACTGACAAGATTCTTGACGAAGTTGATACCGTTCTTGCAGGAAAGACCGGCTATACAGATACTGCTGGCGGCAACCTTGCCGTACTCTACGAACCACGTCCAGGACTTCAGGTTGCCATCGTAGTACTCGGTTCATCGCGTGACGGCCGCTTTAATGATATGCTGGAACTTATTAAGAGAACGAACCGGTATTTCCACGGATATTAAGCGTATATGCGGAAACTTTTGGCCAAAATAGCACCTGACAGTCTCAAAATTGCCTTTCATCGATGCAATGCCTATTTAGCAGCGCTCTGGTACGGATTTCCTGGCAAGAAGATGTATATGATTGGTATTACTGGAACTAAAGGAAAAACTTCTACTGCCAATCTCGTGTGGTCAGTAGTGAGCCGTGGTGGATACAAAACCGGCCTGATCGGCACGGCAAATTTTCGCATCGGTGAAATTGAAAAACCAAACCTGATGCATATGACCATGCCGGGAGAATGGACGACACAGAGAATGTTGAGCGAAATGTACAAAGCAGGCTGCACGCATGTTGTCATGGAAGTAACATCTGAAGGTCTTAAGCAGTACCGCAATACTGGAATTATTTTTAAGATTGGGATCTTTACCAATCTTTCTCCAGAACATATGGCATCACACAACAACGATTATAATCTCTATCGCCAAACGAAGGGGCGCTTGTTTAAATCGCTTGAAAGTGTGCCGGGCAGCATTTCAATCATCAATGCCGATAGCGACGAAGCGCCATACTACTCTTCATTCAAAGCAGCAAAAGTTATCACATACGGAATCAATGCCGGAAGAATACAGGCGGAAAAAATCACCGAAACTGAAACAGGTACAAAATTTGAAGTGGACGGAGAACCATACGCGCTCAACATTCTCGGAACGTTCAATGTATACAATGCGCTGCCGGCAATTACGGTCGGACAGGAATTGGGCATTGCAACGATGAACATCCGTGAAGGTTTGGCTGCCATCAATCTTATCCCTGGACGAATGGAAAAAATCGACGAAGGCCAGCCATATACCGTCATTGTTGATTACGCTCACGAACGACTTTCAATAAACACATTACTCGACACGGTAGCAAGCTGGAAAGGAGAACATGGACACATCATTTCAATCGTTGGCGCAGAAGGCGGTGGACGCGATCCTCGTAAACGAGAACATATTGGTCGCGCAGCTGGCGCAAAATCTGATTACGTTATTGTAACCACAACAGATCCATATGATGACGATCCGGAAATGCTTGCAGAAGCCGTAGCCGGTTTTACCGAAATGGCCGGAAAGAAACGGGGAGAAACGGTCTTCGTTGTTGTTGATCGAAAAGAAGGTTTGCGCAAAGCGTTGAGCCTGGCCCGCGAAGGTGACATTGTGCTCGCTACGGGTATGGGCGCCCAGGAAACCATGATGACCAAAAATGGCTCTGAGCCTTGGAACGAACGCGAAATTATCCGCCAACTTATCAAAGAATCTCTCAAGAAATAATATGATCCCAGACGTAGTCAAAACAATTTTGCCAGCCATCCTTGCTTTCATTGTGGGGATTTTCTCGACGCCTATTCTGACCGACTGGCTGTATGCAAATAAAATGTGGAAGAAATCAAGCGTGAAGAAAAGCGCCGATGGCCACGAAGCGACTATCACCAGCAAACTGCACAACGACGAAGAACGCAAAACACCTCGCATGGGCGGCATCATCGTTTGGGGAAGTGTTGTTATCGTAACGATAATGCTTGCATTCATCAGCTCAGTTTCAAGCACCGATGTTGGACAGAAGCTTTCATTCCTTTCCCGCAATCAGACATGGCTGCCACTCTTTACCTTGATAGTCATGTCGCTTATTGGAGCCCTCGATGATTATCTCGTTTGCAACGACAAAGGAGACTATCATGGCGGCGGACTTTCACTGACGACCCGAATTATTCTCGTCGTCTTGATGGGATTGCTCGGCGGCTGGTGGTTCTTTGCCAAGCTTGGCGTCACATCGGTGTTCATTCCGGCAGTTGGCATCGTCAATCTCGGTATTTTCATCATCCCAATTTTCATCATCTTTATTCTCGGCTTGTATTCCGGCGGCATTATTGACGGCGTTGACGGATTGGCCGGTGGCGTCTTCGGTATCATGTACGGCGCCTTTGCCATCATTGCCTTCTATCACTCACAAATAGACATCGCTGCATTCTGTATGGCTATCTCAGGTGGCCTGCTGGCATTCCTCTGGTTTAATATTCCGCCTGCACGATTCTTCCTTTCGGAAACTGGCACCATGGGACTCACAACGACACTCGTTGTTATTGCATTCCTGACTGATGCAGTCTTTGTCCTGCCGATCATTGCCTTGCCGCTCGTCGTTACAACAGCGACGGCAATCATCCAGATTGTTTCAAAGAAATGCTGCGGCAAGAAAGTATTCCTTGTTGCTCCATTGCACAACCATTTTCAGGCTCTCGGCTGGCCGGCAGCCAAGGTAACTATGCGTTACTGGGTTATCTCGTTACTCTGCGCCATTATCGGAGTTATTATAATTCTGATAAAATAGGGGAATGAAAGGTTTGAAAGGAAAACCAGTTGATTCTTTTTTTCTTGGACTCGTGTTTGTCCTTTTGACTGTTGGCGTTATCGCTTTCATCTCTGCTTCACTCGGCGTTCTTGCAAAGAACGAAGTGAAATTCTACGGCATCATTTTCAATCAGCTTGCACTCGGCTTGGGCGGAGGATTGATCGCCATGTTCATCATGTCGCGTATTCATTACTCTTGGCTGAAAAAGTATTCTTTGCATATTCTGATAGCTACTATTATTGCCATGCTCCTGGTTTTTGTGCCACATCTCGGCTTTGCTCACGGCGGCGCCCGACGTTGGGTAGCCTTTGGACCGATTTCGTTTCAGCCAGCAGAACTGCTCAAAATGGGCTGCATTATTTATTTTGCAGCCTGGCTCTCATGGGCAAAAGCTCGCGTGGCTGATTTCCGTTTCGGTATCTTGCCGCTTATTGTGTTACTGATGCTTTCTGCTGCACTTTTATTCGTACAGCCTGATACCAAGAGTTTCATCTTAATTCTTGTGGCAGGAACAACAATGCTCTTTGTTTCCGGCGTGCCGATCAAATATCTGCTCAGTGTTGGCATCATTGGCGCAGTAGTTCTTGGTAGTTTAGTGTTCTTTACACCATATCTGCAGGCCCGCATTAAAACATTCATCAATCCTGCCCATGATCAAAGCGGCGCCTCATACCAGCTCAAACAATCACTGATCGCTATTGGTTCAGGCGGTATCTTTGGTCGCGGACTGGGGCAGAGCGTGCAAAAATTTAGCTATTTACCTGAACCGCAAGGAGACTCAATCTTTTCCGTTGTCGGCGAAGAATTCGGTTTCTTGGGAGGCAGTATTGTAGTGATTCTTTACCTGATGTTTGCGTTCAGAGGTTTCCGTATTGCGACAAGAGCGGCTGATCAATTCGGAAGACTGCTAACTGTTGGCATAATCATGTTAATTACATTTCAATCTTTTCTAAACATTGCATCAATTACCGGCGTCTTTCCACTGACCGGCGTGCCGCTGGTATTCATGAGCCAAGGCGGAACGTCGCTCTTGTTCTCGCTTGCAGCCGTTGGAATCATTTTAAACGTGTCGAGATATCAGAAAACAGTTAACCAATAAATTATGATCACCACAGTACTATTTGATTGGGATGGAGTAATCGTCGATTCTATGCCTATCATCGCCAAAGGCATTCAGGAAACAGCTGCTTCATACGGCGTAGAACTTACACTCGATCAAGTTCTCGATGGCTACTTTCAGCCACGTCTGGAGTATTACAAAAGTTTGGGAATCGATGTCACTGACGTAGATGAATTGAACCGACGGCATTGGGCGGCAATTGAAAAGCATCACGAACCGGCGCCATTTTTTCCTGAAGCTGTAGATGTGCTTCGTTTTCTCAAAGAAAAGAATCTCAAACTCGGTGTTGCGTCGACTGCGAAGACCGACCACATTCTTGAACAATTGGCATCGGTAGGACTGTCATATATTTTTCAGACAGAAGCAGTGGTTGGCGGGGAATTGCACAAAAATGACAAACTGAAGCAGCTGATCGAATTCTTTGGCCTGCCACTTGAAGAAATTTTGTATGTTGGAGATTTGCCGTCCGATATCACTGCGGCGCATGCCATGGGCGTGCAGGCGGGAGGTATTGAACGCAGGGAAGTGGCACGGCAGAAACTCGGGAAGCTTAATCCAGAATACTTATTTGCCTCTCTAGAAGATCTCAAAAAAATGATAGAAAACCAACTGGCTCAGGCCTAAAAAACCTGCTACTATATAGTCACCCATGAAAATACTTTTTACAGGAGGAGGCACTGGCGGGCATTTTTATCCGCTCATCGCAGTGGCAGAAAAAATAAACAAGATTGCCGATCGGGACCGATTGGTTGATTTGAAGCTATACTATATGTCTGACAGCCCGTACGACAAAGCAGCACTTTTTGAGAATGGCATTACCTACATCGAAGTCACTTCCGGCAAGAACCGACTTTATAGTTCGGCAAAAAATTTTACAGATATGATCAAAGTGGCAATGGGCTGCCTGTCCGCGACTTTCAAGCTCTTCAGTTTGTATCCAGATGTCGTCTTTTCAAAAGGCGGCTATGCCAGCGTACCGGCTCTTTTTGCTGCGCGCCTGCTTCGCATTCCAGTCATCATTCATGATTCAGATTCAGTCCCTGGACGAGTCAGTCTCTGGTCGGCAAAATTTGCCAAGCGCATCGCCATTTCATATCCGGAAGCAGTGGAATATTTTCCAAAAGACAAAACAGCCCTGACCGGCCAGCCAATCCGCGAAGAAATTTCAAAGCGCGCAACCGAAGGCGCACATGAATATTGGAAGTTCGATATAAATACTCCGACAATTTTTGTTATCGGTGGATCTTCAGGAGCGCAGAATATCAATCAGACATTGCTCGACATTTTGCCTGACCTTTTGAACCGTGCACAGGTTATTCACCAAGTTGGACCAAATTTGATCAAGGAAAACGACGAACAGGTTTCAGTTATTCTGAACAAACATGCATACAAGGACCGCTACAAATCAATTGCTTTCATGACTCCACTCATGGTAAAAATGGCAGCCGGTGCTGCAACACTTATGATCTCTCGCGCAGGTTCACAGATCTTCGAAATCGCCGGATGGGGAATTCCATCTATTATTATTCCAATTCCAGAAACAATCAGTCGCGATCAAAAACACAATGCTTTCAACTACGCTCGCACCGGTGCTTGCGATGTCATCGAAGAAGCAAACCTCACGCCTTCAATTCTCAAAGCGGCAATCACTCGCTTGCTCGACAATCCTGAACACATGAAAGTCATGTCAGAAAACGCCCTCAAATTCGCCCAGCCGGAAGCGGCAGATACCATTGCGAAGGAAATTGTGCGCATTGGGCTCGAACACGAAAAGTAATTGGAGAATCTTTTGTTTTAAGGCTTTTTTTGCTATAGTCTCCAATATGTCAGACCAGAACGTCGTAACTCGTTTCGCCCCAAGCCCGACCGGCTTTTTGCATATTGGTGGAGTGCGAACAGCTCTCTTTGCCTGGGCTCATGCCCGTAAGCACGGAGGCACATTTATTCTCCGAATTGAAGATACCGACAAGGCCCGCGAAGTAGCCGGTTCAATTGACCACATCATCGAATCCCTCCGCTGGGTTGGCATTGAATGGAATGAGGGTCCAGATATTGGCGGGCCGCATGCGCCATACTTGCAGTCACAGCGTTTGGAATCATACAAAAAATATGCGCAGGTTTTGATCGACAAAGGATTGGCATATGCCGATCCGTATACCGAAGCAGAAGTAGAAAAATTCCGCGAACAATCACAGGCAGCCGGCAAGCCGTTTCTGTTCCGCGACTATCGTCCAGAAAATCCGCCAGTATGGGACGGTTCACAGCCACTTCGATTCAAGGCAACAAACATCAAATCATACACATGGAACGATGTCGTTCGCGGTGAGCTTTCGGCTGGACCGGAAGCGCTCGATGATTTTGTCTTGATCAAAAGTGACGGATATCCAACATACAATTTTGCTCACATCATCGACGATTTGGAAATGGGAGTAACTTGCATTACTCGTGCAGATGAATTCATTGCTTCAACGCCAAAGTTCATGGCATTGTATGAAGCACTCGAAATTACTCCACCACAAATCGCTTCAATGCCGCCAATCATGGCACCGGATGGCAAAAAGAAACTGGGCAAGCGTGACGGAGCAAAAGATATTTTGGAATATCGCGCAGAAGGATATCTACCACAGGCTATGCTGAACTTCTTGGCATTCATCGGATGGAATCCGGGCGATGAACGAGAAGTCATGACTGCGCAGGAAATTATCGAAGCTTTTGATCTTTCAAAAGTGCAACGATCTGGTGGAGGTTATAACATCGAAAAATTGAATTGGCTCAATCGCGAACACATCAAGCGATTGCCACTCAATGAACAAATTGCTTGGGTAGAAAAATTTTTGCCGGAAAAATTCAAATCATTGGCAGAAAAAATTACACCGATCGCCATTGAACGCATCGAAAAATTTGACGATGTCCGCATCATGGCTGAGGCAGGGGAGTTTGATTACTATCTCGACACTCCGGAATATGACGCAGCAAAATTGGTTTGGAAAACTGATACCAAAGAAAACACCGTAATGCATCTCAAAAAAGTTGTGGAACTTTTGGATACAGTTCCAGAAAATGCCTTCAGCAAGGAAGCAGTGAAGGAGGCGGTCTGGGAATACGCCGAGGCCGTAGGCCGAGGCAATGTGTTGTGGCCAACCCGTTTCGCCCTCTCTGGAAAAGATAAAAGTCCAGATCCATTTACCTTGGCTGAAATTCTCGGCAAAAACGTAGTAACTGAACGCTTAACAAAAGCGATTCAGGCATTGGCATAATACAGGTTTTTAAATAACAAAAAGGTCCGTGCTATAATGCACTAGTGCGGATAGAAATTAATTTTAAAACACTTTTTACGTGCGTGATCCTGATTGCAGGCGTCGTCTTTTTGCAGTTTTCACCTGACACATTTGCACAAACAGCGGCAGAGCTACAGAATAAAATCAGTTCAACCCAAGACCAAATTGCTCAGCTTGAGAAAGAAATTGCCGGCTATCAGACACAGCTGGTTGCCGTTGGCGCCGAAAAGGATTCACTTTCAAAGGCAATTTCTGAACTGGATCTTTCAGCCAAAAAACTTGGCGCCGATATTCAGGTCACCCAAAAGAAAATCGATGCTGCCTTGCTTGAAAAACAGCAACTGACCGACTCAATTACTGTTACCTCAAATGATATTGAAACCCAACGCAGCGCTATCGGTGCCTTGATTCGAAAAACCAACGAAGCTGAGTCGCGCAGCCTGATTCACTACCTGACAAAATCAGGCACATCACTTGGCGATGTCTGGAGAGAAATAGATACTATTGAAACTTTAAATTCAAAATTTATCGAAGCGGCAGACAAGCTGCATTCCGATAAAGTTGTTTTGGAAGATCACAAAAGCGCCGTGGAAAAAAATGAAGCCAAACTCCGCCAGCTCGCTGCAGATCTCAAAAACCAGAAAAAGGTAGTAGACGCAAATGCACGAGACAAAGCGTCACTGCTTAAACAGACAAAAAACAAAGAAGCTAATTACACAGCGCTTTTGAAAGACCGTCAAGCAAAGAAAGATGCATTTGAAGCTGATGTTCGAAACTATGAGTCACAGCTTAAATTTGTGCTTGATCCAAGTTCGATCCCAAAGGCAGGAACGGCTCCATTCAGCTGGCCGGTTGACGTTGTCCGCTTCACTCAACTCTTTGGCAAAACAAGCGCCTCGGGCCGTTTATACGCTTCAGGGACCCATAATGGGGTGGATTTGGGTATGCCAACCGGCACTCCGGTGCACCCGGTGGCAAACGGGACTGTTTTGGGGAGCGGAAACACTGACCTGACCTGTCCTGGCGCCTCATATGGCAACTGGGTCCTTGTAAAACACGACAATGGTCTTACAACCGTATACGGTCATTTGTCACTTGTTACGGCAGTAACAGGAAGCCGGGTAAGCACCTCAGATGTCATTGCCTATAGCGGCTCAACTGGTTATGCCACGGGCCCGCATTTGCATGTTTCAGTCTTCGTTTCAACTGGCGTGAAAATTACCACACTTCAAAGCAAGGCATGCACAGGCAAAACATACACCATGCCGATCGCCGCAACCAATGCCTATCTCGATCCGATGCTATATTTCCCAACACCGACAAAAGCTATGTTACAATATGCATCATGAAGGCTCAGACGAACCACGGTTTGATTGGTATTCTTGTTTTGATTATAGTGGCAATCATGACGCTCAGTTACTTGCATATCAACCCAATAACTCTCTTAGAAAAAATTTATAATTTCTTCATCTCATAGGGATATCATTACTAGGTTACTCATAACGCATTATCTTATGGCACACACAAAAACACGTTCACCATATTTTATAAAGGAACGAACAGCACTTATGAATCATACCGCGCCTATTCAGGCATCATTTCCTGCGGAAATCAAAAAGTACGTCCTCAAAGTCCGCGATCTTCCATCCACAGACAAGCCTCGACAAAAGCTCCTGAACCAGGGACCAAGCGCTCTCTCAACGACAGAACTTTTAGCCGTCGTGCTTAATAGCGGCACTAAAAGCGAAGAAGTAATGAATATGTCTGAACGTATCATCAAGGAATACGGCGAGCGAGCACTGATCAACCACCGTGACGCGCAAAAGATGTCAGACGAACTTCATATTCCAATTGTTCGCGCCTGTCAGGTAGTCGCAGTAGGCGAACTTGGCCGCAGGTTCTATCAGAAAAAAGGCGGTACAACTCTGGTTCGTACAGCAAAGGATGCCTATGAGTATCTTTCAGATATGCAGGATCTCGACAAGGAACACCTCCGCGGACTTTATTTGAACAATCATTACCGTGTCATCCATGATGAAGTTATTTCAATTGGAACAGTAGATGCAAATCTTATCCATCCAAGAGAAGTCTTCAAACCGGCTCTCGAGTACGGCGCCGTTGCAGTTATTCTTGCCCACAATCATCCATCTGGTGTTCTCAAGCCTTCTGATGCAGACAGGGAAGTTACTCGCCAAATTATCGAAGCAGGCAAGATCATGGGCATCACTGTTCTTGATCACGTCATCATCGGCAAAGGAAAATTCTCCAGCATCGACATGCCATACGATTATTAATTGTATTAATCGAGGACTTTATATGGAATTACACAAATCATACGTCATTTCGCCGTATACGCTTTTGTTGCGCGATAAACCGAATATTTTCGCCAAATACTCACGAATGCATTCCAGTGAAGAAGCGGTAAGGCTGGAACAATACTTAAATGATCTCTATCATTATTTTCTATACAAACTAACCGCCGATATGCAGTCGGTAGAAAAAACTGACGAAAAGAAACTTCGAGCCATATTTGAAGAGATGTTGAAAACTAAGAAATTGCTTGAGGAAGCAGATTAATTTCCGTCCTTTGCATGCCGAACGTTCGTTCGGTATACTTAGGAAATGCATAACACTGAATCCTACGCCAAAGCCTTAGCTACGTTTTATAAGAAGCAGCGACGCATGCCTTCGTACGCTGAAGCGGCTAGAATTTTTTCTTTGCGATCAAAAGATTCTGCGCATCGTATCATTAGTAAGCTGCTTCATATGGGTTTAATTGAGAAAGACAAATCAGGTAGAATTCTCCCTAAAGAAGCACTATTCCAGAAACAACCCTTGCGAGTACTTGGTTTGGTTGAAGCGGGTTTTCCTACGCCTGGTGAAGAGAATTTGCTCGATACTATTACACTGGACGACTTCTTAATCGACAACAAGGAGGCAAGCTTCATTTTGCGCGTTAAAGGAGATTCTATGGACGATGCTGGAATCAAGGAAGGTGACTTGGTTATTGTTGAGCGAACTGAAACAGCCAAAGCAGGTCAGATTGTCATTGCTGAAGGCGATGGTGCCTGGACGATGAAATATCTCCGCAACGTTAAAGGGAAAAATTATCTGGAGCCCGCAAACAAGCGTTACAAGCCAATTGTGCCAAAAGAAAATCTCCGGGTCGCAGCAGTGGTCCGCGCGGTTATCCGCAAATACTAGCCATGATCATGCATGTTGATGGCGACGGTTTCTTTGCGGCCTGTGAAATGGCTCGCTATCCGCACCTGAAAGGCAAACCAGTCGTTGTCGGCGGTGACCGAGGCATTGCTTGTGCCATGAGCTACGAGGCCAAGGCATTAGGTATTCACCGAGCCATGCCCATCTTCAAGATCAAACGCGAGTTTCCTCAGGTCATCATTCTGAACGCCCACTTCGATTTGTATCATATGTATTCCGAAAAATTATATCGGGTACTTTCGAGATTTACGACGGAAGTGGAGCACTACAGTATCGACGAATGTTTCGTCACGCTGACTGAGGACGATCGTGTGAAATATGGTTCATGGGAAAAAATGTTGCAGATAATCAAAGAGGCCGTTCAAAAGGAACTTGGCATCACTTTTTCATTCGGCCTTGCAGACACCAAGGTTTTGGCCAAGGTTGCATCCAAATTGGAGAAGCCCGATGGCTGTACCGTGCTCTATATGAAAGATGTGCCGAGCACCTTACGTAAAGTTTCTATTGGCCAGGTCTGGGGTATTGGCTGGCGGCTGAGCGCTGATTTCAAAAACCGCGGATGGAAAACTGCCTGGGACTTTGCTGTGTTACCCAAACAGATTATTGAGCAGTTCGCCAAGCCTATTCAGGAGCTATGGCATGAAATCAACGGAAGGGGAATTTATACTGTCATTGCCCACGCTCATAGCGACAGACCGAAATCACTGCAAGCTGTCCGAACTTTTTCGCCTGCGACAACAGACCAAAAATTTGTGTATTCGGAATTATCAAGAAACGTGGAAATTATTTGCGCCCGATTGCGCGAAGCAAAGCTGCATGCAGGAGCGGCATCTATATTTTTCAAATACGG
>CAZHUT010000025.1:0-11903 GCA_964535545.1 uncultured Candidatus Saccharibacteria bacterium
CGGAAGAAATGCTTGCATATCTTATAGGTAAAGTAGAAAAAATTTCCAAAAAAATGTTCCGCCCTCGCGTTGTCGTCGGCATTCCGTCTGGCGTAACCAATGTTGAATCTCGCGCTGTATATGATGCGGCAAAATCAGCCGGTGCCCGCGAAGTGTACCTGATCGAAGAGCCAATGGCTGCAGCTGTCGGTATCCGCATGCCAGTTAAAGACGCAGTCGGTTCAATGATCATCGACATTGGCGGCGGTACAACTGACATCGCAGTCATTTCCCTAGCCGGTATCGTCCGCTCAAAAAACCTGAAAGTTGCCGGAGATAAATTGAATTCAGATATTATTTCATACCTCAAAGACGAATTTAAAATCCTTATCGGTGAGAAGACGGCTGAAAGCGTCAAGATGGCAGTTGCATCAGTTTTGCCTGGTAATTATCTCGAAGCTCAGGTTCGCGGTCGTGATATGGTTTCCGGTCTGCCTCGCGAAGTGATCATCACAGATTCAGATATCCGCGAAGCAATCGGTCCTTCAATCAACCAGCTCATCGATGGTGTCAAAGAAGTGCTTGAAACGACTCCGCCTGAAATTCTCGGCGACGTTATGCACCGCGGGATCATTCTCTCAGGTGGCGGCGCGCTCTTGAATGGTCTCGATGTGCTACTTCAGAATGTTTTGAAAATTCCAGTTTACGTGGCCGAAGATCCGCTCACGGCAGTGGCCCGCGGCTGCGGCGTTGTCCTCGACGATCTCGAATACTACAAGGAAGTTTTAATTGAAAGCCAAGATGCAATCACTCCGAGATAGAAATAGAACAAAACATACTCGGTTGAAAATTGGTCTCAGTGTTGGTTTTCTCATTCTTTTAATTTTTTTGGCTCCAGTTATTTTTCCTAAATTAAGCAGCGGTTTCCGCGGTGCTTTTTCGCCGCTCTGGAAATTGGAAAATAATATTGGTGCCAACATGCATACTTTTTTTTCAGGCTTCAAAACTCGCCGAGCATTGGATAAGGAAAATACAGAATTGAAAAATAAACTGGCTGAACAGGAAGTGAAACTCGTTGATCGAAATGCGTTAGCCGGAGAAAATGAGGCGCTGAAAGAATTGCTCGGCCGAAAGGAAAAAAGCAATCTCGTGTTGAGTACTATCTTGGTCAAACCGGGCCGTTCTATTTACGATACCATCATTATTGATCTTGGAAGTAATGCAGGAATTGCTGTCGGTGCTAACGTTTACGCGTATGAAAGCGTGCCTGTGGGGACTGTAACATCTGTCACGGCAAATACTGCGACAGTGACATTGTTTTCAACCGCTGGCCAGAAAACTAACGGACGTCTTGAAAGTAAAAACATTGACGTAGAACTGCTTGGCCGAGGTGGCGGTAATTTCGAACTTAAGGTTCCGCGTGATGTGACACTCGAGCCTGGCATGAGTATATTGTTGCCAAGTATCAAACCTGCCGTTATCGCTGTGGTGGCAAAAAGTATTACTGACCCTCGAGATCCGGTCCAAACATTCCTACTAACTTCACCAGTAAATATAAATGAACTCAATTGGGTGGAAGTAGCACACTAATCTGAAGAAAACCTGTGAAAAAATTCAATTTTGAAATCACAACTAAACACGGTTCTATGGCGCGAGCCGGTATCATGCATACGCCGCATGGAGATATTTTGACGCCGTCATTTGTGCCGGTAGGTACCAAAGCAACGGTTAAAAGCATTACACCAGAAATGCTGGCCGAACTTGGTGCTCAAGTTATGCTGGCTAATACATACCATTTGTACTTACAGCCAGGAGATGAATTGGTGGCCCGAGCCGGGGGTTTTGGGACATTTATGAATTGGAAGAAGCCGACCATGACTGACTCAGGTGGCTTCCAGGTTTTTTCTCTTGGAGCTGCATACGGAAAAGAACTTTCAAAAGTGGTTAAGGAAATCGATGTTTCATTTCAGATCCCGGAACGATCGAGCATTGATGACGGCTTGCCTCGGTTAGCAAAAATTGGCAATGACGGCGTTTCTTTTCGATCGCACATTGACGGTAGTGAACACTACTTTACTGCAGAAAAATCAATTGAAATCCAGCACAACCTTGGCGCCGACATAATTTTTGCCTTCGACGAATGTACATCACCGGCCGAAGATCGTCGTTATCAGGAAGAGGCATTGGAGCGAACACATGCTTGGGCTCGACGCTCGCTTGCATACCACCAGTCAAAAGAGAATGCTAATTATCAGGCGCTTTTTGGTGTAGTGCAGGGCGGGCGAGACGAAGAACTTCGCCGTCGCAGCGCTCAGGTTTTGGGAGCGATGGATTTTGATGGCTACGGCATTGGTGGCTCGTTTGATAAGAACGATTTGCATAGCGCAGTAAAGTGGGTCAATGAAGAATTGCCGGAAGACAAGCCGCGCCACCTGCTCGGCATTGGTGAGCCTGAAGATTTGTTTGCCGGAGTAGAGCATGGCGTAGATTTTTTTGATTGCGTGGCGCCGACTCGAAATGGTAGAACTGGAACACTCTATACAAAGAACGGAAAAGTTAACATTATGAACACGGCCTTTCAGAATGATTTTTCGCCGATGGAAGAAGGTTGTGGTTGTTATACATGTAAAAATTACACTCGTGCATACCTGGCACATCTGTTTCGTGCTAAGGAGATGATGGGATCAACTCTGGCAACCATTCACAATCTGTACTTTATCGTGAACCTGGTCGCGCGCATGCGCGCGACCATCATCGACGGCACGTTCGATGACTTTAAAAAAGAATTCTTAACCACATACTCATCATGAGACCAGAAAAAGGATTTTACTATCATTACAAACGTGATCCGAAAGCGGCAGTAAATGAATACGCTTATGAGGTTATTGGCACTGCTTTTTCCACTGAAGCCGGCAGCAAGGTATTTACCGGCGACACGACAGAATTTGAGAAAAGCGAAGTGGTGATTTATCAGCCTCTGTATGAAAGTGCACTAGTATACGGAGCAGGAAAATTATTTTGGACTCGTCCGGTCTCAATGTTCCTGGAGAAGGTGACAGATGCGAACGGCAATGAGACGCCTCGGTTTATAAAGATTACCGATCCGGCTATTATCAAGGAACTGGAAGCAATCAGAAACAAGCTCTATGGCGCCTAAAAAGATTTTGGTTACCGGCGGCGCTGGATATATTGGTTCGCATACTATCATCGAATTGCTTGAAGCCGGCTATGAAGTTGTTTCGGTCGATAATTTTTCTCATGGTTCCAAAAAAGCTTTTGATCGAATCCAAAAAATCACTGGCGTGAAAGTCAGAAATTATACTGTCGATCTTACTGACGGAAAGAAAACTGAAGCAATTTTTAAAAAAGAAAAATCATTTGCCGGCATCATCCATTTTGCGGCTTTTAAATCCGTTGGGGAATCTGTAGCAGATCCTTATAAATATTTTAAAAATAATGTAGGCTCACTGCTTGCAATAATTGCCTGCGCAGAAAAATACAAAGTTCCTTCATTGGTTTTTTCTTCATCCTGTTCGGTGTATGGAAATGTAAAGAAACTGCCTGTTTCTGAGACCACTCCTTTGGGAGCTGTAGAGTCTCCATACGCACGAACAAAGCAAATGGGGGAAATGATGTTTGAAGATATGGCTAAGGGAAAAGGCGGAACCAAGTCTTTGGCTCTTCGATATTTCAACCCAGCAGGTGCGCACGTTTCGGGGTTGCTTGGTGAACTTCCTTCTGGCCGACCGGATAATCTTGTGCCAGTGATTACCGAGACAGGAATCGGCAAACGTCCTTCAATGACGGTTTTTGGAACTGACTACAAAACTCGCGATGGCAGTGCCGTGCGAGATTACGTACATGTTTCTGATATTGCTCGGGCACATGTCTTGGCTCTTGAAACTCTAGCAAAAAAGAATGCGAAAAAATATGACGTTATCAATCTTGGGACTGGAAAGGGTGTAACTGTTCTAGAAATGATCAAAACATTTGAAAAAGTTTCTGGAAAGAAATTAAACTATACAATCGGTCCGCGAAGAGGAGGGGATATTGAAGCGGTATATTCGGATACTAGGAAAGCAAGAAAGGTTCTTGGCTGGAAGCCGAAGTATAGCCTGGTAGAAATGATGGCATCGGCATGGAAGTGGCAGCAGAATTTAGACAAATAAAAAAGCCGGTGATACAATTCATCACCGGTTATATATAAAATGCATGCCTTAAAAGAAAATTCTAACCTAGGTATGTATATACCGCGTCTCCGTTGAGGCTATCTAATACTGTGTATGTGCTTCCGATGTTTAAATTATTTCTATGCCGAAGAGCTAGGACTTTGGGGTAACCCTTAGCATCGGGAACCATAATCGTGTAGATTGCGTGTTTACCTGAAATGTTAGTCTCTGTTAAGATTTTAACCTCGGTTCCCACTTGCAATTCATATACCTCGATGGGTATACCCTTGTAGGTAAATTCAGAAATAATCCAAACAAGAGCGCAGATAACTAGTAGGGCAAAAAACAACAGTATTGAAATTTTTAACACAATGACTGATGTTAAAAATCCCACCAAAGATACTGCCAAAATTGCTTTTAAGTATGTTAATTTTCTCATCGCTTAATTTTTTAAAAACATTACAATATAATCACTTGTCAGTCAACAAATCTTATTGGCTTGGCTGGTATGCTACACTATACATATGGCCAAGAGCCTTTTTAATTTACAGAGCGAATACAAGCCTTCTGGAGACCAGCCAGAGGCGATTGCCGGCCTGGTAAGGGGCTTGGATAAGGGTATGCGCAAACAGACCCTTCTTGGTGCTACTGGAACAGGAAAGACCTTTACCATCGCCAATGTCATCCAGCAGCACGGTAAACCGACCCTCGTTATCGCCCACAACAAAACTTTGGCGGCTCAGCTAGCTCAGGAGTTCCGAGAATTTTTTCCAGATCATGCAGTACATTATTTTGTCTCATATTACGACTATTACCAGCCGGAAGCCTATTTACCAACAACAGATACGTATATTGAAAAAGAAGCTCAGATCAATGAAGAAATTGATCGTCTTCGCCATGCTTCAACACAGTCACTCTTGACCCGCAAAGACGTGATTATTGTCGCATCGGTTTCTTGCATTTACGGCTTGGGTTCGCCAAAAGAATATGAAAAGCGAAATTTGAAATTAAGTGTTGGTGACAAAATTTCACGATTGGAAATCATGCAGCGTCTGATCAGCGTGCAATTTGAACGAACCAATGCCGATCTTACCTCCGGAAGTTTCCGATCAATCGGTTCAAAAGTGGATATTATGCCGACATCTGAAACATTTATATATCAAGTGCAGCTTGAGGGAGACAAGATTGCGGCAATCCTCAAAATTGATCCAGTTTCTTCAAAAGTTATGGCTGAAGAAAAAACCGTTTTCATCTTTCCGGCAAAACATTTCATTACTGATGATGCGATTAAGGAGTCTGCCATCAAATCTATCAAACTTGAACTTGCTCACCAATTGAAGGTTTTTGAAAAAGAAGGAAAACTTTTAGAAGCAGAACGTATCAAGCGCCGTACGAATTACGACTTGGCTATGATCCGCGAAATGGGCTACTGCTCAGGTATTGAAAACTATTCACGACATCTTTCAGGAAAGCAGGCAGGCGAACCGCCGGAAACATTGCTCTCATATTTTCCGCATGACAAAAACGGCAAGCCGGAATTTTTGACGGTGATCGATGAATCACATGTGACTTTGCCGCAGCTGAATGGTATGTATGCCGGTGATGCCTCACGAAAAAATACTTTGGTTGAATTCGGTTTCCGATTGCCGTCAGCAAAAGACAACCGTCCGCTCAAGTACCCAGAATTTGAAGAACGAATCGGCCAGGTGATTTATACTTCAGCAACGCCAAGCAACTACGAGCGAACTGAAAGCGAGCAGATCGTTGAGCAGATCATTCGTCCTACCGGCTTGATTGATCCGGAAATCGTTTTGCGCCCGATCATTGAAAAGGGATCATTTGCTGGCCAAATTCAGGATTTTATTACTGAAGCAGTGACGACTATTAAGGGCGGCGGCCGTGTTTTGGCTACGACTTTGACCAAGAAAATGGCTGAAGACCTCGCGCAGTACCTTAAAGAACGAGGTATGAAATCTGAATACTTGCACAGTGATGTGAAGACAATTGATCGTATCAAAATCCTCACCAGTTTCCGCCGTGGTGAATTCGACTGTCTCGTCGGTGTTAACTTACTCCGCGAAGGTTTGGATTTGCCGGAAGTGGAACTTATTGGAATCCTTGATGCAGACAAGGAAGGATTTTTGCGTTCAGAAACGTCGCTCATCCAGACCATTGGCCGTGCAGCTCGAAACGTGAAGGGACGAGTTATTCTCTACGCGGACAATATGACCGGTTCAATGGAACGTGCAATTAGCGAAACAAATCGCCGTCGTGAGATCCAGATGGCTTATAACAAAAAACACGGCATCACTCCAAAGACAATTATCAAAAAGATTAAAGATATTTCACAAGAGCTTGAAAGTGAGCATGAAAAATCTGTTGCATTTAACTTGGCTATTGATAGTGAAATTTTCAAAAAGGATCCGAAAAAATTGATTAAACTCAAGGAAGAAGAAATGGCTGAAGCCGTCAAAGAACTCGATTTCGAAACGGCCGCTATTTTACGTGATGAGATCCGCGCATTACAGGCAAAGTTGCCTCCATCTCCAAAGCGCAAATTAAAAAAGGGAGAAATCCTTATTGATTAGCAATTTTCTTCAACGCCAACGGAATTTTCTTGAAGTCCTTCAAGAGCGTCTCGCGCATGCCGCCATTATAGAGCGCCGATGCCGGATGATAGAGCGGCAGGAAGTAGTTTGTTTCAATGCGATTGAATTTTTTATGAATGAGCTTGCCATGAGCTTCGCTGATTTTTAATTCAGGAAAGAAGTCGTTCATTGAATGGCGCCCGAGAAAAACCACAAGCTTCGGCTTAATGAAATTCAATTCTTCATACAGCCAGTCACTGCAGGCTTTCTTTTCTTCCGGTTCGGGATCGCGATTATTTGGTGGGCGATACTTCACGATGTTGGTTATGTAAATATCTTCGCGTTTCATTTTGACTGACTCGAGCATTTCAGCCAGGAATTTTCCAGCAGCGCCGATAAACGGCCGGCCACCCTCATCCTCTTTTTTGCCGGGCGCTTCGCCAATGAAGACAACTTCTGCTTGCGGATTACCATCGCCGAATACAGCTCGGGAAGCAGTTTTTCTGAGTTCACAGGTGCAGTCCCTTTCCCAGCGTTCGTGAATTTTAAGCAGTCCTTCGGCCTTGTTCATATACAGCTAGTATACTGATATAAAAAAAAGCCGCTACATGCATAACGCATGAGCGACAATAAATATAACGCAGTAGTACTGTTAGAACCTCCAGCCGAAGCCAAGGGTGAGCTTTGCATCGTGCACAAACACTTCCTTAACTTCTAACTTCAATGGAGCAGTTGCATACCAGAGTTCGAAATATACTTTTTTAAATTTAGTCCGTAGTACCGGACCAATATCAAAGTTGTCTTCCGTTTTCTCTGTGTGGTCAGTACCACGGTAGAAGTGGTAGCGGTTTTCGGTGATAAAACCGATTTCAACATTCTTGTGAGCCTCATAGCCTATTTCAAGAAAATTGAATATCTGGTCTTCCGGGTGAATGAAATTAAACCCAAATTCAAGTGTATTGAATATATACAAACGCTTGTATTCAAATTGGTTTAAGAAACCAACTGACAAACCCCAATGAGTTCCAATCATCAACCCACCTTTTGGGACCAACCAACGCTGGCCCTTTTTGTGGAAGATGTTATACCCGGCATTGATATTCAGGGTATTCTCGTAGTTGAAGCCTCCATGGGCTTCAAGTTCAATACCTTTGTTGAATGAGTGTAAGCCCCAAAAACGTAGGGCCCAATCTTTTATCGTGTTATTCCTGGAGAGGTTCGTTTTCGTAACATGTATTGAAACTTCAGAGCCGGGTTTGGAATGACACTCGGTGTGTGCCGTAGTGTCGGCCGGTTGTGGAGTTACAAATGTTTCGTGTTCCTGTCCAAAGGAGAATACGGTAATTAGTGTAAATACAATCGTTAGTAGTAGGTTAATTTTTCTCACGCTTCTTAGTTTTCTGTTGTTAAATAATTTTTACGGCCGTATTATAGCACTATTTTGACCCAAAGTAAAGACCCTTCATTTTGCAAATGGGGTAGGGTTTGCTATATTTTGCCTATGTCAATCAAGTCATTTTTTATGAAGCAGGCCCTTCGCATGAAAGGGGTGCCAAAAGAGCAGGCTGAAGCGATGGCTAACCAAATCGCCGAACATCCAGAGCTTATGGAGGCGATGAAAGCGATCGAGGCCAATCCGGAACTGAAAGCTTTGATGGAAAAAATTCAAAAGGAAATTGAAGAGAAGACCCAGAGCGGCATGGATAACATGATGGCATCAGCCGGCGTCATGATGAAATACAAGAATGAGTTGGCGAAGCATCGAGATTTGCTCCAGCCACTGATGATGCTGCTCCAGAAACAATAGCATTGCTGCCCACCTCAATCCTTAGTATACTAGTAGGGTATTGCATTACTCATTTACGTAAATTTCCTATGTCAAAATATATAAAGCTGTGCGCCACGCTATTGGGTTTAGTTTTGTTCTTATCTCCAGTGTTTTCTTTGCATGCGTCTGGATCCACGCTCTATTTTCTAGGAACGGAAGATGGGGATTGGGCAAACATCAATAACTGGTGGGAGGATGAAAGCCAGTCAGTTCAAGCCTCGAACCTTCCGACTATCAGCGATTCCGTGTATATTGAGTCAAGCGTTGCTACTAACTCAGGCGATCCAGCTGAAGCATCTTCCGTGTCAGTGTACTCTGGCTTTGATATCGGTATATCATTAAATGTTGCCAATTACATCAGTTTTTCAGGCGGTTCAAATACAGGGGTAATTTCTGCACAAAGTGCTCAATTTGATTCTAACTCATACAATGGCGGCACAGTAAACGCAACTTCAGTGTCGTTTCTTGATTCTGGTTTGCTGGGGGTGGGTATAATGCCGGTACGGTTAATGGTAATGCAACTTTTGACGGCAATACCTCAAATACTAGTTCTGGTGTTGTTCATGGTAACGCAACTTTTAATACATCAAGCATACCTGGTCCGACAAATGACGGCACGGTGGATGGGAATGCTACTTTTAATACTGGCTCAACAAACAATAATCTTGTAACTGGAGATGCGTATTTTGCATGCGAAGCAGTGAACAATGGCACGGTGAACGGAACTGTGACTGAGCAGTCTTGCGCCCCACAAATCTCAACATTAGCTCCTGTAAATGGAGCAACAGATGTAGCCGTAGACACCAATCTGGTTGTTACTTTCGATCGCCCCGTAACAATCGCTGCTGATGGTGGCGGTTATGTCACTATATACAAATACGCAGATGATAGCGTCGTACAGGCGACATCGGTTACTGACCCAGAATTAACTGCTACGGCAGCAAACCAGATAACCGTAACCGGACTAACTCTGGATCCAGGCACGCAGTACTATGTACATATTGATAGCGATCTCGTACGGGATGCTACCTTAGGTTATTCAAACGATGCAGTACAGGATAACACCACATGGACGTTTACGACAGCTGTTCCAGACATCACTCCTCCAAGCACACCAACTGATTTTACTGCGACTCCATCAGGGGGTAGTATGGATCTGGTATGGGTTAATCCTATGGATCCTGATTTTGCTTCAGTAACAATTCGACGAAGTACTTCCTCGTACCCCGCAACAATTCTTGACGGAACTGGTTCTCCGCAGTTATCAGGAGTGACAGGTACTAGTGTGAGCGACACCGGCCTTGATGACGATACCTACTATTACAGTATTTTTGCAGTTGATGCTACAGGCAATGTATCAGACGCAGCTCATGCAAGTGGAATAATTGATACGATCACTGAAGAGCCAGAAATGGAAATCGCGGCTCCTGAGTCTGGCAGTTCGTTTACGACAAACGAAACAATGCATATTACATTTACACTGCCAGAGGATATGCATACTGGTACGTTTGCTCTAACCTTTACTCCGGTTGGCAGTGACGCTGATCCAATTATTATTCATTTGCGAGACGCAGAATCTGGTCATAGTTTATCGTTTACTTTGCTGTTGAATAATCTTTCCGACGCGGTTGAGGTGACCAGTGCAACGGCTAATAGTATTCCTGCAGGTACATATATTGCTGCATTGTCATACCAAGATTCAAATGAAAATCCAACTGCCTCAGCAGCAATATCAGGCATTGTAATCTCTGAACCGCCAGTTTCAATTGGAGGAGGGGGAGCTGTCGCGCCTTTGCCAACCAGTTCCTCTGTTGGATCGGCAGGAAATGCCGCCAATCCAGTGGCATTGCCAGGTGATTGTTTACCAGGTTTTGCCTTCTCTCCATCAACCGGCAAACCATGTACTGCACCATCAACACCAACAGACAAGCAACCATTCCTCAAAGATCTTAGAAAGGGAATGGATGATCCTGATGTAGCTCGTCTCCAGCACTACCTCGCTCTCGCAGGTTTCCCAGTAGCTACTTCTGGTTTCGGTTCAATCGGCAATGAAGTAACTACGTACGGTGTCAAAACTGCTGCTGCCGTAGCTAAGTTCCAGAAAGCAAAAGGCATTACTCCGGCGTCGGGGTTCTTTGGACCGAAGACGCGCAAGTACGTCAATGATCATCTCTAAACAAAAAAGGTGCTCAAACAGCTAAATTGTGCTAGAATCCTTCCATTATGAAGCTTTCAATCGGCATTGTCGGCCTTCCAAACGTTGGAAAATCGACGTTATTCAACGCATTAACCAAGAAAGGAGTTCCGGCAGAGAACTACCCATTTTGCACCATTGATCCATCGGTGGGTATTGTTCCTGTGCCTGATGAACGCATTTCCAAGCTTTCCGAACTTTCAAAATCTGCCAAGACCATTCCAGCAGTTATTGAATTCGTTGATATTGCCGGATTGGTTGCCGGCGCATCAAAAGGTGAAGGCCTTGGCAATAAATTTTTGCAAAATATCCGCGAAGTGGATGCCATCCTCGAAGTTGTCCGTGTCTTCGAAGACAAAGACATCATTCACGTTTCCAATCGCGTTTCGCCGCTCGATGATATTTCGATCATCAACCTCGAGCTTATTTTGGCCGATCTTGAAACAGTCACGAAGCGCCTCTCAAATCTTTCCCGCGATGTGAAGCGTGGCGACAAGGCTGCCATTGCCGAAGATGCTGTTCTTCGAAAAGTGGAAGCAGTTCTTGCCGAATCACGCTTGGCTTCTGAAACAGATCTGACTGACGAAGAAAAAGAAATTTTGAAGAGCATGCATTTGCTTTCAACAAAACCGATTCTCTACGCACTCAATTCTTCCGAAGTGAATGAAAATGTGACGGAAAAAGTCGCAGCTCAGATTCCGGGCAAATATGTCATTATTGATGCTATTTTTGAAAAAGGTCTCGATGGCTTGATTCAAGGCGCATATGACTTGCTCGGTCTTGAAACATTCTTTACGACCGGTGAAGATGAAACTCGCGCGTGGACAATCGCAAAGGGAAGTACAGCGCCGATTGCCGGCACAGCCATTCATACTGATTTCAAAGACAAATTTATCCGTGCCGAAGTGGTGTTCTGGAAAGATCTCATTGATATGGGTTCGTACGCCGAAGCGAGATCAAAAGGAAAAGTTCGAACGGAAGGAAAAGAATATATCGTCAAAGATGGAGATGTGATTGAATTCAAGATATAATGTTTATATGAAATTCCTCTCAATAAACATTGAAGGCGATAAGCATATCTCTCGGGTTATTGAATTCATTAATTCTGAGAATCCAGATGTTGTATGCATACAGGAAGTCATTGC
>CAZHUT010000026.1:0-11740 GCA_964535545.1 uncultured Candidatus Saccharibacteria bacterium
AAAGTGGCGAACAATCTGAATTACTACAACCGGAAAAAATATAACAACCTCATTGTGATAGGAGAGGTAGAGCGAGTCTTTAACGCGCAAGAACCATATACAAAGATACAAGCAGGGGCAGACTTGGTCCAGCTCATCACAGGGATGGTGTATCGGGGTCCACAGCTTGTAGGGGAGATAAACGAAGGGTTAGTACGACTACTGAAAAAAAATGGCTATACGAATGTTGCTGAAGCGGTAGGAGTGGCACTGGTTGAATAAAAAGATATTTTTCGCTATAGTATGCGAGCACGATCATTTGCCCGATCGTCTAATGGTAGGACGCCGGTTTCTGGCACCGTAAATTGGGGTTCGAGTCCCTGTCGGGCAGCCACGTTGAGCACGGTTCGTTCGCCCAGAGAGCGTCGAATCACTCGATGGATCTATTCAGTCATTGCATACCTGCTGAGAGCAGCAATCAGAACAAAAAACCACCAAATTCGGTGGTTTTTTGTATTACCAAATAGAATGCCCGGCGCGATGTTTTCTATGTTACAATCCGCCTATATCACTATGCCTCCATCACAAGAAACCCAATCTATGCCTCCAGTAGCCAAGTCTCCTTATTTTACATTCTCTGTCGATCGTGACTTTACTTTTTCATTCAAATTTAGCCTTCTTGCTATTCTTATTATTGTTGGTCTTGTTTTAGGTATTAGATGGGTACTGAAGCTATTGGGTAAATACACTGGTTCAGATTTTGAAATTGATGAAGCAGAAATGGGGTTAGGACAGCACAAACTCAAATTTAAACCAAATAGGGAAGATAGACAGATTGCCTATAAAATCTGGGTAGAGTTAAGCACAAGAAAAATCGGTCTTCCAATTGATCTAAAAAATGATGTAATTTCAGAAATCTATGATTCGTGGTACAACTTCTTTTCGATTACGCGTGAACTTATTAAAGACATCCCAGTAAGTAAACTGAAACAACCAAGCACCACTAAAATCATTGATTTATCAGTAAGTGTTCTGAATGAAGGTCTACGCCCACATCTTACGCAGTGGCAAGCGCGCTTTAGACATTGGTACGATGCGCAACTGAAAGATGCAAAAGGTGACATCGATCCTCAGTCCATACAAACTAAGTACACGCACTTTGCTGAACTAGAGAAGGATCTAACGGTTGTCAATAATCGTCTCATGAACTACAGAGAAAGCATGAAGCGATTGATTTTACAACAATCAAAGAGTAAAAAAGTAAAAGAAATCCCAGCAAAGCCGTCATTATCAGAAGAATCATAGAAAGTAATATGCACAATGTATTTATAAGTTATCATCACGATAACGATCAATTTTATAAGGATGAACTGTGTAGATTGAATACGCAGCATGGTATTTTTAATGACTACTCTGTAAGCGTTGGAGATATTTCTGACTCACTCTCAGCTGAAGCGATAAGAGCAAAGATCAGAGATGAATATTTGCGCGATTCGACAGTAACAATTGTCCTTGTTGGAACTGAAACATGGGGACGAAAACATGTTGACTGGGAAACATACTCCAGTATGTTTGATGGGAGTGTTAATAAAAAATCCGGGATATTGGTAATCAAATTACCATCGACTGGTTGTACAACATATACCGCACCTCATAAGTACGAGAAAGAGATTGTTCACCCTGAGAATACTAATTGGATGTCTATAGATACAAGAGCTGAATATGATGCTCGTTATCCTCTTATGCCAGAAAGAATTATTGATAATCTCTTAAAGAAAGAAGCTCTAATTTCTGTTGTGCCATGGGAAAAGATTGCAAATGATCCCGCAAAACTGAAATTCCTCATTGATGCCGCTCATAATGATAGATCTATTTGTCAGTATGATATGAGTAGGCCGATGCGGATGAGAGATGCTTAACTATTAAATTATTTATGAATGACCCAGCAGGAATAGTATATATCTTAACCAACGAGGCAATGCCGGGATATGTGAAAATCGGCAAAACAACCACCTCCGTTGAGCAACGCATTTTGGAATTGTCTCGATCGACGTCTGTGCCGCTTCCGTTTGAGTGTTATTATGCCGTCTGCGTTGCTGATGTAAGCCAGGTTGAAAAAGCACTCCACGATGCGTTTGGTGATCACAGAAAGAATCCGAAAAGAGAGTTCTTCACTATTGCTCCCGAGCGCATCGTTTCTATTCTCAAGCTTCTTGCACTTGAAGATGTGACACCATCTCGTGATGTAGGTATTGAGACAAAAGAAGATGCAGAGGCAATCGAAGTTGCTCGCAAGAGACGCTCCGCATTCAATTTCAAAATGGCTGAGATACCGCCTGGGGCGCAGCTCGAATTCATCAGAGACGAAAGTATTGTGTGTCATGTTGCAGATGATCAGAAGCATGTTGAGTTTCGAGGAGAAGTAATTTCGCTCTCGCTAGCAGCTCAAAGAGCGCTTGGAAGTAAGTGGCAAGTACAAGGACCTGCGTATTGGATGTATGAAGGCGAGATCCTTGACGAGCGTCGGATACGTTTAGAAGAAGGTATAAACGATGAGCCTACGTCACAACAAATTGAAGCGGCTGGGGATGAATATATTTCGCTTCAGGCTGACATTACGAGAGGGAAATAAAGCTACTTTGTAGTCCGAATGCAAGGATGTTGAGCCACTACGATCGGTTGACTTTTTCATAAAAACATGATAAGATATGACCATACTAGGTATAAACAATTTTGGTACCCCAATCCTAGTAATGGGATACGTGTTCTTTAAAGAAATAAATTATGAAAAAAGAGTTCATCCAAGAGCTCATGAACATCATGATGTTCAAAAAGCTCACAACCGTGTTTTCCTTTTTAAGGAAAGAAAAGTTGGAAACAAAAGACCTTGAAGAGGCTGTAAAAGACCTCAAACGACAAGGTTTGTATGACGCAATGAAAAAATCAGCGCAAGATCCGCAAGAAATTGCAGATATGGCCTTGGTTGCCTTTGACTACAGTGTCAAACAGGCCAGAGAGCGTTACGCGGCTTCCATCAAACAAATGGTTGAGTACTACAAAACACAAAATTCATAAGTTTATTTTAATGATTTTTAACTAAGGAGCTTCGGCTCCTTTTTTCTATACTAGTGATATCACCTTATGCTTCATCACTATCTTGCTCTTAAAACATCCAAGCAATTCTCGCTTCTCAACATCAGCACCGTCTCGCAAGAGGTACTTCGCATAGTTGCGTATATCAACATCGCTTGTGTCGATTTTCTCCTTGCTTCCCGACAGTACTCTTTGAAACTTCTTAAACCGTTCCACTTCAGTCTTCAGCTTTTCCTTGATACTGATCTCATCCACATCGATCGTGTCGAGGAGATCTTCAAACTGCTTGATAAGCTCCTTCTCTTCAAGAAAGCCGCATTTGCAGTTCTTGTCTTTCGATCTTGTACAGCCGTAGTAGACATAGCGGTGAATATTGCCATTCTTTGGCTTCTTGAATTTCTCATCGGCACAGATGCCTGATTGGCAGAGTCCGCAGGTCATGAGTTTGGTAAAGGCAAACTCTTTGCTTTCTGATCTGACAATATTGTTTCTCATTTGCTCCTGTACTTGATCAAACAGTTCTTTGGTGATGATTGGCTCATACGTTCCTTTGTACCAGTTGCCGCTCTTTCTCGGGTATTCAAAAACCCCGTAATAAAAGGGGTTTCCTAACATCATGTATATATTGCTCAGTGTGAGGTTCTTGTTACTCGCAGCACTTCTGAAATTGAGTTCAAATTTGAGCCAATGGTATATCTTTCGTCCGCTCCACTTCTCATATGCTGCTTTTTCAAAGATTTTCTTAACGATCGGGGCACGGTCTGGATCGATCAGCGTTTGGCATTTTCGATCCATCCGTTTCTCCTTTACATATCCAGTCGGTGCTTGTGCAGGCCATAGTCCCATTTCGCACCGCGTCTTTAGTCCACGCTTCACATTGATACTCTTATTGTCATTTTCAAGTTTGGCTTGTGAACAGAGAATCATCAAGAGGAACTTCTCATTTGGGGAGTTTCTAAACTGCTGCCCGTATGTCCGTATCTCAACCAGCTTATTCTCATCCATTAAATCAACAAGCGACCCGAGATCTCCTGCGTTTCGAGAAAGTCGATCTGGTGCCCAGGTTAGGATGCCTGTATACCTGCCTCGTCTGATATCATCAAGCAATTCTTTAAATACGGGGCGTTGCCCTGAATCTTTTGCAGAGTGAGATTCTCGTCGAATATCTATAATCTCAATGCCGTCTCTCTCGGCAATCGCCATCATTTCTTTGATCTGTGAATCAATCGAAAGCGCTTGTTTCTCGTCTTGTTCTGTCGACTTTCTGGCATATAAGCAGTACCTTACTTTTTGGGTTACCACTACCTCGGGGAAGCCTGTTTGGGCTGTTGCGAACATTTCCATGTATATATTAATGACAGACTGGTTTGAGGTGTATAGCTATGCAGACTAAGAAATATGTAGTGTGGTCGTGTGAGTATAGAAGTACTTGATTTACAACCCTCTTTTATGGAAAGATACGCATATGACCGAGGAAAAATGCAAAAAATGTAATGGCGAGGGTAGATATATGTATGACGAGAATCATATTAAGCCATGTGAGGTTTGTTGTACTCACCCTGACGGATGGTGGAAGATGGAAGACAGCTACGGAGAAAATAATGGAAAGTATGCCTGCAAGAAAGGCTGCGGCACGGTTGTTGAGAGTATCCCTTCAAATATTGATCAGTCTGCGCTTGTATTGTAGAATTCGATTTTCAAAGATATGGCTAAACCTGCTGAAGTGCCAAAGCGTGTGTCGATTCCAAAATCTGTTCGATTTGAGGTATTTAAACGTGATCATTTTACTTGCCAGTATTGTGGTCAAAAAGCTCCTGACATTGTTCTCCATGTAGACCACATTGACCCTGTATCAAAAGGCGGCAGTAGTGAAATCATCAATCTCATAACGAGTTGTTATGCTTGTAATTTAGGAAAAAGTGATAAACGATTGACCGATACGTCTGCCATAGATAAGCAGCGTAAACAACTTGAACTCATACAGGAACGTCGAGAGCAAATCGAGCTCATGTTTCAGTGGAAAGAATCACTATCCAATCTCGATAAGGAAACACTTGAAATGATAAAAGACTATGCTCATGCTCGCATAGAACCATTCACCATTAGTGAAAATGGTGAGGGAACGATACGGACGCTCTTGCGAAAATATGGTATTGAAGATTTGCTCACCGCAATCGACATTTCTGCAGATACCTATATTAAGTATGATGCTGATGGCAAACCGACCCAGCACAGTGTAGAGAATTTTATCAACAAACTTGGCGGAATTCTCTTTAATCGTAGCCTGAAGCCTATAGATCAAAAACTTTCTCAGATAAAAAATAAAGCAAGCAATGCGTTTAGTTACTATGATCCTCGGAGGGCGGCAATTTTGCTCAATCAATATGTAACCGCGTTGCGTAAGTGTTGGGGATACTCCGATGAGCAGATTATTACTGATCTTGATAAAGAACTAGCGCCCAAGCTTGAAGAAACAGCCAACTGGTCGGCGTGGCGAGATCTCATTGAAGCTTGGACGACAAGTATCAAGGAGAAGAAAGAGAATGCACCTGAAGAACCTAAAGAACGCACACAAGAACAGCTTGAAGGATTTATTCAAGGAAGAATGATGATGCTTGAAGAAAAAAGCATCATACTTGCTCATGTTCTTAGCCCATACCCCAACTTTAATCGTGAACAGTTTCAGATTGCCCTGCGTGATAAGATAATTGATTTTATTGAGAACCAAAAAGAGTTGCCTATAGAAAAAATCAAAGAGTACGACACTGATGAGGACGAAAGAAATATGTATATTTGGGATTTTACTTCCGACAAGTCTCTCACTGATCACTGGAGTTATGACTACAGTGCCATGCTTGACCGTGTCGATGAAAGTAAAGAGGATAGTGAAAAATTGAGACTTTTTATGGGTCTGGAAACTATAGCTAGTAAAATCCTTGATGATTTATTTAATGAGGAGTTCTATTTTGCTTCAGATGTTTATTCTCCTGGTGATCTGGTTAAGATAAGAGATATGACTATTAACGCTCTCAAAAAATAGAGATTTTACAAACCTCATTTCTTCTGTCGATGACAGATCTTTTTTATAATCTCTTTTTCAAATTTTTCCATATCATCAAGCATATCGAGATAAACTTTTTTCATATCTTCTGGATGTTGTTCTAGGTACTCAATCGTTTCGTCTGGGACAAAAGTAGCTAGTGTAGTGTATGCAATAATTAGCATTTCCATCCTTTCAATGATCGATTTCTTGAGTCGTTTCTTTGAAGTTGGAAGTGCAGAAATAGAGTTTAGAAAAACTTTAGATTCTTCATCTTCAAAGCGATAATGTTCCGCTTTCTTAATAACTTCATTAATATCGTCCACATCCTATTGATGACGCAGTACCATTGATAAATAAAGGTTTTACACGATTGGGCAATACTTTACAAGATATGTAAAGTATGCTATAATGTACTCGGACGATAATGTCCTTTCACATTCAAAAAGGAACAAACCATGAGTAATGGAACAAACCTAAGTCCAAAGTTTTTAACAAAACTTGGCATCCTCGTCGGCTTCATAGTCGAAGTGGTAACTGCGATTTTCGCAAAAAAGTCAGAAGCAGAGCTTCAAAACCTGATCGGCAAGAAGAACACGATCCGCAAGCAATTGCTTGAAATGTTCAATGTTACTGATCTATTCGTTGAAGAAAAAGAACAATGGAGAAAGTTTTACCAAAAACATTTTTCTCTTGATCTCAATTTCGCTGATCTGATCATTCCAGAAAAACCTGCTGAAGGAAACTGGAGATTGCTGATTATTGCACAGGGATTAACGATGAACCAGGCGTATGACGCTATGTCAAAGGCATTCAAATGCTGGAGATACAAAGATGACCTGGACAAAGCTATTCCTACCAACGCCCGCACTACCAAAACTGCGTATGCAATCTGGGTGCGTGACGGTGTAGAACCTGATGAAAAATATTTAGGAAAATCAACCAACCAGGCTGATCCTACCATGACCATCGGTGTGACCGTGCTTGAACGCATGATCCATGAGCTTTCGTACTTCGATGAAACAGGTAACCACCTGGATATCAAAGGAGTTACATTCTGTACCGGTTCTCGTTATTCCGATGGCGGCGTGCCCAGCATGTTCTGGTTCGGCAGCAAGGTTCAAGTGGGCTGGTACAGCCTGGGCTGCTCCTACTCGGATTGCGGTCTTCGTGAAGCAGTTTCTTAACCTTATTCCTTTTATCTTTTTCTCTTAATGCGCTAAGTTTTTACTTGGCGCATTTTTTTATATAATCGGATGAAGTTCGGTGCGATCGACTACAAAGAATGTCGAGCGGATGATGTGACGCCTGCGCATGTGAAATTCACATTTCCAAAAATGGCGAAGGCAAAGCCGGGGGAGGAAGTGTGGTTTTCATTCATCACCTTCAAGTCCAAGAAAGATCGCGATCTGATCAACAAAAAAGTGATGGCGTATTTTGATGAGAAATATAGTAAGAAAAAAACCCCAGACATGCCGTTCGATATGAAGCGCATGGCGTATGGAGGTTTTGTAACTGAGGTGGAGTAAGAAGTGAAAAACGATCACCAAAAGGTGATCGTTTGTTTTTTTAAATTTAGGACTGAAAACTCAAGCAACTTGCTTAAGTAAACGATTTGTTTTCTGCACCACTTTGTAATGGGTTAATGCGTGTAACTGAATTGGTTTGCCCAGCATAAATTTGCCCGTGTTGCGATACAGTTCTGCAAGCCGTTCTGTGTCTGCGTGTAAGTGTTCGATTTTCTGTCTGAAATATTCAAGATCTTCTTTGTCGCGTTCGTAGTGCCTTTTATAAGAATCTTCTGAATCTTTCGGGATCAGTTTTCTTTCGAGTAACTTTTCGTATTCCTCAATACTTCTCTTGTTTCTGTCGAAGCCAGACTGATACATAGCCAATGTGTATTGGGCAATTGTTTTGCCGTCAACCATAAACAGTGTATAGCCTTGGAAATTCCGTTTGAATAATTCAATCACAAACTCAGTACGATTGCTGGGTAATTTGTAGAGCCATCGATTGCCGCTTTGCTTACGAAGCTGGATCTGCTGGATGAGGATTTTTCTTCCGTTCATGAAAGAAAAACCTATAGTCATCACATGCTCACGTTTGTAATACACAAGAATAGCGAATACACCGTCAAGAAATGTGCGAGTGTAACGAGAGAAACCACGTTCATTATTACCTGTGGTTAAATCAATACGAATTTCGAAATCTTTGTGTTGCGGGAATGAAAATACTTTGATCTTAGAATATGCATCTACTACATCATTCCAAGAACCTTTTCCAGATCCCCAACGAAACATTGAGCTTGCAATTTTGTGGACAATTACATGTTGAACGTTACTTTGTAGAACTTTTCGGATGGTTTCGTGCATATAGGTATACTCGTATTCCATTTTACAAAGCTCATCAAAAGAAAAATTGCGTAGTAAGGGGCGGGGGAGTTCGTGAAAATATTCTTCAAACTTTTTGCCTTTAAATCGTGTATCTAAGTACGACTTACAAAAGGCAAGTTTTTCTTCTACACCGGCGATTTCCTTTATAGGATTGCCTTTATGTATAGGGTTAACTCGAGTTATTTGTCCTTTTAAGGAACGTAAATTAATACCTTTCATAGTCTTTAATTTTTCATGTATTTTACATTATTATATATATTTGTCAAATTTACTTTTGAAACCCAATTCCTGTTACAATCAATATATGCAACACATCATTCCGCATTTATGGTACGATAAACAGGCGAAGGAGGCGGCAGAGTTATATACAAGCCTTTTTCCTGATTCAAAGGTCAACAACGTAACAACTATTCACGACACACCATCAGGTGATGCAGACACTGTTTCATTCACACTCGCGGGGCAGAAATTCATGGCGATCAGTGCTGGTCCGTATTTCACATTCAATCCATCTATTTCACTCTTTGTAACATTTGAGAATGAAGCTGAGATCGATGCAGTATGGACGAAGCTCGTGGAAGGAGGCAAGGTGATGATGGAATATCAAGCGTATCCATGGGCAACTAAATACGGATGGCTGCAAGATAAGTATGGACTCTCATGGCAGCTTTCACTTTCTGAAAACCATCAGACCGATCAACGCATTACTCCACTTCTCATGTTTACGAAAGGAAATGCCGGCAAAGCTCAGGAAGCGCTTGATTTCTATACCGGTCTTTTTCCGAATTCATCTATCGATCTCGTATCCAAGTATGAAGAAGGACAAGGTGATGTTGTCGGCTATATCAACCATGCACGATTTACGCTCAATGGCTCACACCTCATGATGATGGAAAGTTCAGGTCCTCATGATTTTACCTTCAACGAAGCATTCTCACTTATCATCAAATGCGAAACACAAGAAGAAATCGACAAGTATTGGGCTGCACTCTCTGTCGTGCCAGAAGCTGAGCAGTGTGGCTGGCTCAAAGACAAATACGGCGTATCATGGCAGATCACTCCGACTGCAATGGATCGCATGATGAGCGAGGGAAGTCCTGAGCAAATCGCTCGTGTCACTAAGTCATTCCTTCAGATGAAGAAATTCGATATTGCAAAACTCGAAGAAGCATATAACGGGTAATGATAGTGTAAATATAGTATTAGTAAGATTCCTTATATAGTATCGTCATAGATTGTATGAACAGAAATACAGTCATAGGGCTCATTGCTATAGGGATCATTGTGGTGATCCTTGCGCTACTCTTTACGAGTGATGACGTTTCAAAACAGCCTGCCGCAGGATCATCAAGAGAGTCAATCGTAGGGTGCTATGAGGCCACCCTTGGGAAAGATGTATATCGACTCACGATCGATGCAGAACATAATGGGGAAGTGTTTGGAAGGCTTTCCTTTAAGAATTATGAAAAGGATAGCTCAAATGGTTCCTTTGTGGGTAGCTTTATTACCAACGAAGTGCTCATTGCAGACTACACCTTTAGTTCTGAGGGGGTGGACTCAATTCGTCAGGTAGCGTTCAAGCAGGTAGGTACTGGCTTTGTAGAGGGGTTTGGAGAGATAGAAACTATTAACAATCAAGAATTTTTCAAAAATCCCGCAGCGCTCTCGTACGACAACAGCTTCACCTTTGTAAAAGGTGCCTGTACTCAATAAGAAGGAAGTGTTGAGACAAGGTCTTTTTTGACAAGGAAAAGCAGGATCGTTCTGGTGCGACCCCTTGTCGATATTGTGGATTAGTTGTGCTATACTAGATCCGTTACCTTTATAATAATTAACCCATATATATCTATGAAAGAACTCAAAGGACTTTGCATGAAATGTCGGGATGCAAACAACAAGCCGACTATGCAGGTGATGAACGACCCACAGGTAAGCCAGAACGAAAAAGGACGATTCATGGCTCGCGGCAAATGTGCAACCTGTGGCGGCAACATGTTCAAATTCATGTCGAAAGAGGATGCAGAGTCAATGAAATAAGACATTCCTTGTCTTTTACAAAAAAACCGGTTACTGCCGGTTTTTTGTATGCTTGAGAATAAGGATATTTTGCCAAGGCACTTGACGCATCCTCGAGAAATAACACTATTGACGCTGTGGATATCCGATGAGTGGTATAGTGAAAGTACAGGGCAATATGATGGAACGCTCGAGAAGCCCTGCACTTACCATAATTTTGATGTATTAAATATATGAAAAAAATAATCGCAACAACAGGAATGCTCGCCTATATACTCTACTTCAATTCTACTGGCGCACTCGCGTCAGCAATGCCTGATATTAGTGCAACTGATGATGTGCAGACTACCAAACATCACCAGTCTTTCAAGCAAGCCAAGCATAAACCAGATCATGCGGTTCGTCTTGCTCAAAAGCTGGGAGTTGATACTACACAGCTGCAACTTGATCGGGCAGCAGGCCTTTCGCCCAAAGACATCATGAAAAAGTACAACATAACCAAAAACCAGTTTCGAGAACTATCCAAGAAATCCGTCTAAGGATGCTATACTAAGCGCATGACGACACACGCGGACATATTCTTCGGTATTGCATCCGCAGGCTTTGTAGTGCTCACTATTCTTCTCATCATACTCTTGATCTATCTGATCGGAGTTGTTCGAGATCTGCGCAGTGTATCTCGTGAGGTGCGTACCAACCTCAAACACAACCGAATCTATAAATTCCTTTTTGGCACACCGTCCAAGAAGTAGTATTTGCGAGTGGTCGGGCGTATACTATACGGATAGTAATAAATAATCAGAGTATAGATATATGAAAAAGAACACCACTACCTCATCACGAATGTCAGCAGGAAAAGTAGTTGCAATTGGTGCAGGTGTTGCAGCACTCGCTGCGGCGACATACTATTTCTTTGGACCTGAAGGCAAGAAAAATCAGAAAAAGGTAAAAGGATGGATGATCAAGATGAAGGGTGAAATCATCGACAAGATGGAAGACGCAAAGGAAATGAGTGAGACAGTCTACCATCAGATCGTTGATACTATTGCAAAGAAGTACCAAACAAACATGAAGGCAAACCCTGAGCTTGCAATGTATGTCGACATGCTCAAGAAGCAGTGGCGCGGCATCTCCAAATCTACCTCCCCAAAGAAAAAGGTAGCTAGCAAGACCTCAAAGAAGCCTGCAAAAAAGAAATAGATAGACGCAATTATCTACA
>CAZHUT010000027.1:0-11704 GCA_964535545.1 uncultured Candidatus Saccharibacteria bacterium
AAGGAACATTGAATTACTTTAAAGTCGATGCCAGTCAGCCGCTATGGGTTTGGCAAAAGAATGACTGGATTTATAAGGACGATCCCCGCGGCTTGTTTCAGTGGTACTGCCGCTATTACATGGGTCGCAGAATTCCGAAGGAAGATGCACGACAAATCAAACGCTGGAAAATGATGGTTCGTCATATTGCGCAGATCCGGAACAAATGCCGAGTGGGGGATTTTACCTGTAACACCAGACAGCGACAGGCTCTTTTGCATTGGGCCTATGACAGCAGAAAATTTTAGTTTATTTTAGAAAGTGTTTACTTTCTCTTCAGTTCGGCAAGGTACACTTTCTCTGGATTTAATAAAGGTCGAAATCCGAAGTAGTTATAAGAGAGATATATACTCATGAAAAATCTCCTCAAAAAAGTTCTCACCGACAAAAACATTCGTAACGCTGCTTTGATGGCTGCGTTTGCGGTTACGGCAGCGAATGTGGGTCAGCCATGGAATTAAATAAATGAATAATCTTAATATATTGATGCGTTGGTGATTGTTAATACTAAAGTAAACCTATATATAGGTTTACTTTAGTGATGAAAAAATATGATTGAGAAAGTAAAAAATGTTTTTTGGAAATTGGTTGCGCCATTCTCAAAAAATGAAGACAGGGCGCGCAGTGAATTAATATTGAATATCCTGTTACTAGGAATAAGTGGGCTAACTTTTGCAGCTTTTGTAATTAATCTAGTTGATTCATTAAGGGGAGAACCCTTATCAATGCCCGCAAGCATAATTTTTGGGATTTTGTTATTTTTTGTGGGTTTATATTGGATGTCAAAAAAAGGATATTCGGTAATTTCCACAATTATTTTTTGTTTATTATTCTTTACACTTAATTCCTTCACGGCTTTTCGATATGGCGTAGATATTCCTTCAAGTCTACTTACTTATGCATTAATAATTATAATGGCAGGAATTTTATTAGGGACTAAGGCTGCTTTTGTAACTACGCTGCTAACAGTAATTCTCATATCAATTGCAGGAGGATGGCAAATCAAACATTTTGGCAATATTGCAAATTACTGGCGAACTGACTCGTTACGCCTTGAAGATCTAATTTTGTTTAGCGTCATCTTCCTCATCATCGCCACCGTCTCCTGGCTCTCCAACAGGGAAATTGAAAAGTCGCTAATCCGCGCTCGGAGATCTGAGCAGGAATTGAAAGAGGAACGCGATTCACTTGAGATCAAAGTTGAAGAACGAACTCGGGAAATCAAAGAGATGCAGATGGAGAAAATGGGCCAGCTATATCGGTTTGCAGAATTTGGCAAGCTATCTTCAGGATTATTTCATGATCTCTCGAATCCTCTGACAGCTGCATCGCTCAATATGGAGATTGTGAAGAATAATGGCTCAACAAGGGAAAGTGAAGAGGTGCGAGCGTATGTGGACCGAGCACTGTCAGCAACCAGGAAAATGGAAGATTTTGTGACGGCTGTTCGGAAGCAGATCTCAAAACAGGAAGCAAAGATCGAATTCTCGTTAAATGAGGAAGTTAAACAAGTCTTGGATATATTGTTATACAAGGCAAAACAGACAGATGTAACTTTTGATTTTAATGCTATTAAGGAAATCAAAACATATGGTGACAACACAAAATGGAGTCAGATCGTACTTAACCTTGTAGCAAACGCCATTGATTCGTATGCGAATTTTGTAACTACACATCGAGTTGTAAAAATTGATTTGCGCGCTATCGATGGCAACATTCAGTTTAAGGTTTCGGATCACGGCTCAGGAATTGCGAAAGAGAATATTGAGAAGATTTTTGAGCCTTTCTTTAGTACGAAAAATGGACAAGGAATGGGCATCGGTCTATCACTGGTTAAAAGAATTATCGAAAAAGATTTTGGAGGAACCATAACAGTCACAAGCGCATCTGGTGAGGGTACTACTTTTATTATCAGTTTTCCAGAAAACCATGATGGCAAAAATCAGCTTAGAACAGGCAATTGAACATGGGGTACAATTTTTAGCAAATCTACAAGAAAAGAATGGAAGTTACTTTTGTCTGGTAACGGGAAAGCAGGACGATTACACTAAAAGAGTAACTTGTCCTGCAATTGTACCTACAAATATTGTTCTTTCATCACTGATACACATACAAACAAAATCTTCAGAACGCATCAAACGCAAGGCGGCCAATTTTTTGTTGTCAGAGCGAGGTGAATATTGGTCGTTCAATTATTGGTTCAGGAAGAGTCCTGAATATATATCTTTGCCGTATCCCGATGATCTTGATGATACGTTCTGCGCTCTGGCAGCGCTCTATGAATATAAACCAGATATTTTTGACGGAGAAGTACTGGCTCGTATAGCAACAATGCTCACTTCTGCTGAGGAAAAAGAGGGCGGACCGTATGACATGTGGCTCGTTCCTCCTGAAGGCAGGACAACATGGAAGGATACAGACTTGGTGGTTAATAGCAACATTGCGTATTTTTTGTCACTGCAGGATATTTCATTGCCTGGACTGGATGAATTCATTGATCAATCAATTGCAAAAAAGAAGTATTCCTTTCCGTACTGTTCAGATTATCCCGGGATATATTTTGTTTCCCGGTTTTATAAAGGGGCGAGAACGGAAGAAATAGTCCAGGATATTCTCAAGGGGAGAAAGAAAGACGGTTCGTGGGGGAATGCACTCTATACCGCGCTGGCGATTTCGTCTTTGCTGAAACTTTCAAGTGTGGCGCATCTAAATGAAATAGAAAAGGGGATTAGGTATTTATTGAAAGAGCAGGAAAATGGTGGATGGAAGGCATATTCATTTTTCTTTCAGATGAAGAATGAAGAGAACACCGTGTATGCAGGATCTGAAACAATTACCACAGCGTTATGTTTGGAGGCTATCAATACATATCGAATGGCAAGGGAAAAGCCAGAGAGCAAAACAGAAGATGTCAGGGAAAATAATATATATGATGCGGTATTAGCGCGAGCCGCGAAGCGGCTCGCGCAAGCTGGCCCCGAAATTGCATCAACTGCCGACCAGGCAATTGCTTCAATATTCGCCAAAGACACCAGCAAACAAATAGTTTTACTGCCATATTACTTTGCCCGTTTTCTAAAGGCCGACACAAAAGTAATTACAGAAGAATTGCTTGTTTCTCTTGGAACAGCAAATCTCCTTGGCTGGCTTGCCTATACAATCTATGACGACTTCCTAGACGGTGCAGGGCAACCTCAATTATTGCCGCTTGCAAATATCGCTCTACGAGAGGTTTCGCGAATATTCGGAGCCATACTTCCAGAAACCAATTTTGCCGAGTATTCCAGGAAAGTTCTTGATGAAATTGAGGCTGCGAATCATTGGGAAGTTACTCATTATAGAATTGAAAAAAATTCTCAATCAAAACACCCTCCAGATTTCAATGATCTGTCTGTCTTGGCTAAGAAATCATTTGGTCATGCTTTGGGGCCGATTGCAGTTATGTATGCACTTGGACGTAAAAAGAAAGAGATTGAATACTTGGAAGATTTTTTCCGGCACTATCTCATTGCCCGTCAGTTGAATGATGATACCCATGATTGGGAAGAGGATTACAATCGAGGGCATGTGACAATGGTAACGGCAGATCTTATGAAACGGTCGCAGAATGCTTCAACGGAAAAATTACAGGAAGTATTTTGGCACGATGTAATTCATACTGTCTGCACCCGTATTCTCGAGGAATGCAACAATGCGCGTAAGGCACATGCCAAGATTGACCTTAAAAATACAGAATTCACCGAAGCGCTGCTTGGGCCGATTGAGCGGTCTACCCACAAGGCACTCAAGGAACATCAAGAAACAATTCAGTTCCTGGCCTTGTATCAACAAAAAGACTAGAGGTAACCCAGATCTTTTTGTATACTTATCACTAGTATGGTCTCACGATTCAAGGCGCTTATACATGCACGGAATTGGTACGCTCGTTACGAGCGGCCGATTTCGTCGCTCTCGCTGGTAGGAGGCTTCGTGTTCAATGCGATTGCGCTGACGCGAGTGGATGAATTCAAAGAAAACTTTTGGATTGCGATTCATTTGCTCGTAGCTGCCGGCTGTATTTTGCTTTTGAATCGCCAGGAAAATGATGAGGGCGATGATCCAATGACAATGGGATCTAACCCTGCCCGGCTGCACTTTTGGCTCATTAACATTCTTCAGTTTATGTTTGGAGGATTGCTTTCAACATTCCTGGTGTTTTATTTCCGTAGCGCTGCGCTCTCGATTTCTTGGCCATTTATGTTGCTCCTTCTGATTGCATTTATCGCCAACGAGTCATTCAAGCGGCATTATGCCCGATTATACTTCCAGGTCAGTTTTCTTTTCTTCTCGATTTTTCTTTTTGCGATATTCTTTATTCCGGTACTTGTGCACGATATCAGTCCGGCAACATTTGTTGGTAGCGGTATTGCAAGTCTCCTGATCATTTGGCTGTTTCTTAAGTTGTTGAAATTTACCGGCCATGAGTCGCTGGGACAAAAGAAGTTTCTTCTCTTTGGTGCCATTATGTTTATCTTTGGGTCAGTCAATGTGCTGTATTTCTTCAATTTCATCCCGCCACTGCCATTAGCACTTCATGATGCCGGTGTATATCATTCCATTACACGTACTGCTGATGGCAACTATAGTGTGGTAAAAGAAACAGAGACATGGACAGACAAAGTAGGGCAGTATTTTGGAAATTTTCAGGCATACCATAATGAAAGCGGCAAACCTGTGTATGTGTACAGTTCAGTGTTTTCTCCAACTGATTTTGCCATTACGGTCATTCATGAATGGCAGAAGTATGACGAAGCAGAAAAAAAATGGAACAGTGTCAGTCTTGTGACGTTGCCAACGAAAGGTGGCAGAGTAGGAGGCTACCGTACATATTCTGCGCGAACCAATGTTTCTCCAGGCAAATGGAGAGTGACAATCAAAATTCCTTCAGGCCAGGTACTTGGACAACTTACGTTTAGCGTAATTGCGACTGACACTCCACCACCAGTGGAAACAGAAATCAAGAAGTAAACGTCTATATACATGTGGTATCATAAGACAACTAATGAACCGCACGCATATGGATACCAAACAGCAGCCAGCACGCAAACCAACAATTTTCAGCCTCTTTGGTCCCTATAAAGGCATTTTGGCTTTATTAATCATCCTAACAATCGGAACGAGTATTTTGAGTTTGCTTGTGCCGCGAATAATTGCTCGAGGCATCGACATGTATAGTTCAGGGCACTTTGTTGCGAATACTGTCCTGATCGAGTTGCTGCTTGTTGCCGGTGGAGTGCTTATTCTCGGAATTGTATCAGGTATCATTCAAACTTATGCCTCAGAAAAAGTTGCCCGGGATCTTCGAAACACATTATCGGCTCGAATCTCAAGAGAAACATATGCTGATGTTGAATTGACTACGCCGGCAAAACTTCTAACAAACCTAACTTCTGATGTCGATTCAATCAAGTTATTTGTGTCGCAAGCACTGGTCTCGTTGGTTTCTTCCGTAGTATTAATTGTCGGTGCAAGTGTTTTACTCTTTCTTACCAATTGGAAGCTTGCCATTTGCGTATTGTTGGTGATCCCGATAATTGGCGCTACGTTTTTTGTAATTTTCGGAAAAGTAAAATCTCTTTTCTTAAAAGCGCGCGATATTATCGATCGGTTGAACCGTGTTATCAATGAAAGCATTTTGGGCGCAGCCTTGATTCGCGTTCTCCATTCAGAGCATTTGGAACATATCAAGTTTACTGAAGCAAATAGCGAGGCGAGAACATTAGGCATGAGCATTCTCGCACTGTTCGCTAGTATGATTCCGGTTATTACGTTTGCGGCAAACTTGGCGACATTGGTGATTTTGGTACTCGGAGGCCACTATGTCATCAATGGCACTCTCACGCTTGGGCAATTTTCTGCCTTCAATAATTATTTGACTATGCTCATTTTCCCGATTCTGATTATTGGTTTCATGAGTAACTTAATGGCGCAGGCGAGCGCTTCGTTTGAACGTATTGCCGGAGTTCTATATAAGGAAGAAATCCGTGATCTTGGCACTCGTACTGATACACTGAAAGGCGACATATCAGTGTCGGATCTTTCAAAATCGTTCAATGGCAAACCGGCGCTCAAAGATGTCAGTTTCTCAGTGAAGCATGGAACACGAACTGCCATAATTGGACCGACTGCTGCAGGTAAAACGCAATTGCTCTATATGATGATTGGCCTCACTGCACCTGATGCAGGGGAGGTCTTATTTGACGGTCATCCAATCAGTGAGTATGAAAAGGTTTCATTGCATCGCCAGATTGGTTTTGTTTTTCAGGACAGCGTGCTCTTCAACATGTCGCTTCGAGAAAACATTGCTTTTGATAAGAACGTCAGTGACACAGACTTGCAAAAGGCAATTGAAACGGCAGAGCTTTCTGACTTCGTTGATTCGTTGCCTAACGGGCTCGATACTGTTGTTTCCGAGCGAGGTACCAGCCTTTCCGGCGGGCAGAAACAGCGTGTCATGCTTGCGCGAGCCTTGTCGCTCAATCCAAAAATTCTTCTGCTTGACGATTTTACTGCCCGAGTTGATAACCGCACTGAACAATCAATTATTTCCAATTTGCACAAGAACTATCCTGGCCTGACTCTTATTTCGGTCACTCAGAAGATTAGTTCGGTCGAAGCATATGACAATATCATCGTACTTATGGAAGGAGAAGTTTTGGCGCAGGGCACTCATGGCGAATTGCTGAAACAGTCTCCGGAATATGTTCAGATGTATGAATCACAAAAGAGTACCAGTCACTATGAGCTACGATCTTAATACAATCAAACACGAGGATCGGGGATGGAAGAGTTTGCAGAAACTCTTGCCGCTTATTGCTGATGAAAAGAAAAACATTCTGATCGCATCAATCGCCATTCTGATCAACTCAGGATTCAACCTGCTTGCTCCATTCTTGATCGGATACACGATTGATCATTTTGTCACGAGAGGCGATTTTCACGGCGTCTTATTGTACGGAAGCATAATCCTCGTTATTTTTATCGTTGCGCTGATTGCCAATTACATTCAAACGATCCGCATGGGAACAGCAGGACAGCAGGTACTGTTTAATCTCCGCAATAAAGTCTTCCTCAAGCTTGCTGCACTGCCAATTGCTTTTTTCAGTCAGAATAAGGCAGGGGATCTTATTTCACGTATCAATAATGATACTGATAAGCTCAACCAGTTCTTTTCTAGGGGCCTGATGCAGTTCATAGGTAACATTTTCCTGATCATCGGTTCAGGCATCTTCGTTATTTCACTCAATTGGAAGCTCGGTCTGATTGCTCTCGCACCGGCTGCAGCGCTTTTCGTTTTTACTCAGATTGTTTCTCCGATCGTTAAGCGTATCAACGCAACCAACCTCAAGAGCTTCGGTTTGATGAATGCTGAAATCCAGGAAAGCCTCGATAACTTTAAAGTGATAGTTGCATTCAACCGACGCGATTACTTCCGCGAGCGCTTTCAGAACGCCAACAAGGCAAACTACGCCACAGCGCTTCGTTCAGGTATTGTGAACTATGTCTTATTTACGCCGGTGTATACGTTTGCTTCACAGCTGGCTCAGCTCGGCGTTCTGCTCTATGGTATTCATCTTATTACTGCCGGTGAATTTTCAATCGGCCTCCTTATCAGTTTCTTTGCGTATCTTTCACGTTTCTATGATCCGCTTCGTCAGATGGCAGTCGTATGGGCAGAATTTCAGACTGCAATGGCAAGTTGGGATCGCGTGCTCGATATTCTCGTGATGCCAGCGCATTTCGATGTGATCGAGGCGCCGCAGATTTCCGGAACACATCCGGTTTTGGAATTCAAACATGTTTCATTCGGCTACGTGCCCGATCAGGAAGTATTGCATAACATTTCAATTACCCTCGAAGCAGGGAAGACGTATGCCCTGGTTGGTCCAACGGGTGGCGGTAAAACTACAACGGCTTCTCTTATGGCACGCCTGTATGATCCGACAAAAGGTACGATTCTTTTGAATGGCCGTGATATTCGTTCCTACAGCGGAACTGAGCGGGCTAAGAAAATTGGTTTCATTCTTCAGGATCCGTTCCTATTTGAAGGAACCATCCAGAGTAACATCGTGTATGGCAATGAAGAATATGAGCATGCTTCAGCAGAAACTCTTGTTCACGCTTTGAGCGATCATGGTCTGACGCATTTGCTCGATCGATTCCCTGAAGGTTTGGAAACCAAAGTGAAAGGAGGATCCGATTCGCTTTCACTGGGACAGAAGCAGCTCGTTGCATTTATCCGCGCAGTTTTGCGCAATCCGGAAATTCTGATATTGGACGAAGCTACAGCAAATATCGATACTGTGACCGAACAGTTGCTTGAAACGGTGCTGGAAAAATTACCAGCGCATACTACTCGAGTAATCATTGCCCACCGTTTGAACACTATTGCCAACGCTGATCAAATTTTCTTCGTCAATGCGGGCGAGGTAGTACTGGCTGGCGATATGAACCATGCAGTTGAGATGTTGATGCACGGCAAGCGTCAGAGCTAATTATCCTTGAAACATAAGGATTAATATTGCCTTGCGGGGATGCATATGAGGTCTATAATGAATACGGAGTCGATTTAAAAGACTAACCAACAATTTTATGACCAATTTTGGAAAAACACTTAGTATTGTTATTGTAATTATTATTATTATCGGTCTCATTATCTGGTTCGTTTCTCGTCGTCCGGCAGCAGAAATGAATACAGGCACAGAGCCGAACACTCAGCAGCAAGGCACTGCGTCAGAAACTAGTACCTCGGACCAATCCTTGGAACAGGATATGGGTAGTATTGATGCCCAGATGCAAGGATTGGATACTGATGCTGCTGCGGCCGCAGATGTAAATTCATAGTCGACATTATCAACCTAAAGAAGATATATATGAAAAAATTTTTCACTACCACTCTTGCCATTGCGTTATCGCTCGGTGTGACGATTCCGGCGTTTGCTCTTGGTATCTCCGGCAATGCAAAGGCGACCGTCACTGGCGCTGGTGTTAATGCCCATGCTGGTGCCTCAGCAAATGGTACCGCTCCGAATGTTAACATTACCGCCGGTACTGATGCTCAGATCCAGGCTCGCGCTGCGAAAGAAATCGATAAGCGCATTGAAGATTTGAATGCCCTTAAGACTCGAATTGCAGGCATGAAACGCCTGACTTCGGATGCAAAGGCAACAATGACCGCAACTATTACTACTGAAATTTCAGTCCTCACATCACTCAAGACAAAAATCAGCACAGAAACAGGTGAGGCACTCAAGACAGACGCAAAATCAATTACTGGTTCATATCGTGTATACATGCTCGTTATGCCCCAGGCTCGCATTATTGTAGCGGCAGACAAGGAGCTCAGTATTGCGGATATGATGGCAACACTTTCAGGCAAGCTTCAGACACGCATTTCTGCAAAAGCATCTGCCGGTGCAGATGTCACGGCCCTACAGAAATCACTGACAGACATGAATGCAAAGATTGCTGATGCAAAAGTTCAGGCACAGGCTGCTATCACACTTGTTGCCAACCTCACTCCGGACCAGAATGACAAGACAAAGATGGAAGCAAACAAGAAGGCACTTACCGATGCTCGGGCGAAACTCAAGGCTGCCCATGAAGATCTGAAAGATGCCCGCGAACTTGCGCTCTCTATCGTAGTTACTCTCAAGGGAAATTCCGGACCGCAAAAGGATGGCCACAGCAATCCGAATGATCGGGAAGGAGAAGACCAGGATAATCACTAGTACCCACAAAAAACACCCGCACGGGTGTTTTTTGTATGCTACAATGATCCCATTCTATGCAGTTAAAAATCATTTCGTATAACATCTGGGATTTACCCCTTTGGTTCGTCAAAGACCGTGTATCGCGTATCAAGAAGGTTGCTGAGTATTTAGCCGCGTCTGGTGCAGATATTGTTTGTATCCAAGAAGCATGGGCAAAAGCAAATCGTCCGATGATTTATGAAATCATGAACAAGGCGGGGTACATGCATGCTAGTGCGAAGGACGTGCCGATGCTTGTTGGTAACAGCGGATTGATTACCTTTTCAAAGTATCCCATCGTTTCAAAAAAGTTTACGCCATTCTCACGACTCTCTTCTTCGTTTGTTGAATTGTTTACAGCAAAAGGCGTCTTGGAAACGGAAATTAAAACTCCGCAAGGAAATCTGACCGTGTTTAATATTCACTTGCATATGCCGGCATGGTTCTTCGGCAAAACTGTTCGCTTGCGCCAATTGCGCAAAGCAGTTTCAGTTCTTGGAAAAGACAGTGGTCCGGCAGTTTTGGCAGGAGATTTCAACGAAGACAAAATGTGGGAACAGATCGAATATACAAAAATTATCGATGGGGCAAATTTTACCAATCCGCTCTCGGTTGAAGCACATAAGCCTTTGACGTATCGCTTGGAAAATGAATTCGTGAATATCTGGATCAATCGCAGTGACGCGCCATGCCGATATGACTATATGTTCGTTCGCAATCTTGAATCAATCGGATTAACCGTCAATACATATAAACCGCTGTATTTAGCTCCCAATCTTTCTGATCATGATCCAGTGGTGCTGGAACTTTCAAGTAACTAGATATGGCTGAACAACTTTTCACGTTCATAGCTCAACATGGATATGTCACTATCTTTGTGTTGGTTTTTCTTGTTGAAATCGGAATTCCAAATCCGGTACCCAATGAGCTTGTACTTTTGTATGCCGGTTCACTCACGGCAACTGGCGTCCTACATCTTGTTCCTGCTTTTCTTGCTGCAGTTTTAGGTGACTTCATTGGTACGACACTTTTGTTTACCGTGTTCTACTTTTTCGGTACTGTTCTTCAAAATTTCAAATGGTTTCCGAAACACAAGCTTGAAGTATTGTCAGCCAAGATTTCAAAACGGGGGAAGTGGGGAATTTTTCTTGGACGCTTAATCCCATACATTCGCGGGTATACATCTGTGGCTGCTGGCTTGATGCAGATTCAGCCACGAGTATTCATGTCGGTCGTGGTTTTTTCAGCTCTACTCTGGAGTGGGGGATATGTCTTGGCTGGTCACTTTATTGGCCCTAAAGTTGTGGCAATGGCAGATCAAATTGGCGCAGGGCAGAATGGTGTTATAGCGGTAATTATACTTTGTGCGCTCATTTTCTTTGTCGCTAGTCACTTTATTTCAAAAAGAAGCTTGAAAGAATAAAAAGTGATATACTCACAGTATGCAACCAAAAGCTATTGAGAAGTATTTTTTCATCGGATTCCTGGTCGTTACGACGCTTTTTGTACTCATCTTATTCAAACCCTTTTTTGCAGTGATTGTGTTAGGCGCTTCACTTGCTGTTGTGCTGCATCCGCTCTATGTTGGCATCCGTTACAAGATTATGCGGGGCGTCAGCTGGCCTGCCGCATTACTGACGGTTATCCTTTTTGTCATCGTACTCTGTGGCCCATTGTTTGTTGTTGGTACAGTGGTATTTACCCAGACCCAGGATCTCTATCAGAACGTTATTCATGGTTCAACCGGACCATTTATCCAGTCTATAGGGCAGTCGGTCAATAATCTCTTGCCGCCTGAGCTTGCGTTTAATATCCAGGACAAAGTAACTGAACTTGTCGGATTTTTGTCGGCGAATATTTCCGATGTCTTCACT
>CAZHUT010000028.1:0-1824 GCA_964535545.1 uncultured Candidatus Saccharibacteria bacterium
TATTCAATGATCACTATCTCTGCATCTTTATTGCCATAGAAATGATCTTCAGCCGTGATAGGAACGAGATCGATTGCTTCACCTTTTTCCGTGCCGGCAAGCATGCCGTCGATAATCTGCTTGAATGAATCATGAGGGTAGGCACCGGCGAGCTGGGCCTTTACGCCAGTCTTGGTGTCGACGATAACATTAAACGGAGTGCCGCGGCGATCTGGTGGGATGATCTGCATGGCGCGGTCACCACCTTCAGATTGATTGGTGATCTTTTCATTGTACTTGTCTGTTGAGGCGCAGGCTTGAATCTTTTTCTCATTGAGACCTGCTTGGGCAGCAATTGATTTACTCTGTGCTGGGGTTCCGACCGGGTGGGCACTGCTTGCGTAGATGCCCGCAGCCACGATCAGTCCTGCGACGATAATGGATGCTGGAATGTTGATTTCGCTTTTATTCATAGGGAAATTATACCACCTAGCAGGGCAGGGCTCTTCCTTGTAGAAGGGCTAGAATTGTGGTATTATAGCGCTTACGATCATGGCATATCTTCAGTCGATTTTAGTGTACCTATTCACGTTCGCCGCACTCTACGTGCAGGTCTTTTTGTTGATAATTGCCTTTAAAAAGCGTAAAAACGTCATAGAACCGACGATATTGCTCAAAGACACAGAATGGCCAGGAGTGACGATTGCCGTGCCGTGCTGGAACGAAGAACGGACTGTGGTAAAAACCATCGAATCATTGCTCGCACTGGATTATCCACGAGAAAAACTATTCATCAAAGCTGTGAATGACGGCAGTACGGATTCCACATGGGAAAAAATGCAAAAGTTTGCCGGAGTGCCCAATATTGAACTAATTAACAAGAAAAACGGCGGCAAGCACACTGCTATGAACAAGGCCATCGAACTTGCAACGACCGAATACGTCGGCTGTCTCGATGCCGATGCCTTTGCCGAACCTGATGCGCTCAAAAAGATCATTACGCTTTTCTTGCAGGACAAAGAAGCGATGGCAGTAGTGCCATCAGTTTTGGTCCACAACCCAAAAGGATTTTTCCAGAAGGCTCAGCAGGTAGAATATGATATGGGAGTATTTGCCAAAAAGATTCTCAGTCTGATCGGCGGCATTCACGTTACGCCTGGTCCGTTTTCAATTTATCGCAAAAAGGTTTTTACCGACCTCGGTCCATACCACAAAGCGCACAGTACCGAAGATATGGAGATCGCGTACCGCATGCAGATCAACAATTACAAGATTGTGCACTGCTATGACGCATATGTGCATACTGTGGCTCCAAATTCGTTCAATAAGCTCTATAAGCAGCGTATTCGCTGGATGTATGGCTTTATCAATAACACGATCGATTATAAGCGGTATATCCTTAAGCCTAAATACGGTTCGTTCTCAATTTTTACCGTTCCAACCGCAACCATTGTATTCTTTGGAACCATGATCATGTCCTTGTTTGTAATGGCGGCCCTCGGACAAAGTATCTACCATTTGGTTCAAAAGGTTATTGCCACGAACTTTTATATTAGCGCACCGTCCATGCCGCATTTCAGTTTCTTCTTTGTTGATGTGCATCCAATGAGCCTCATTACCATCATCTTGTATGTTACGCTTTTGGCTACGATTTTGATCGGTCAGAAGATGCGCAAAGGCAAGCCGATTCCCGGACCGTCGATTATTTACTTTGTTATTATTTTTAGCGTTATGAGCCCGCTCTGGCTTCTCAAGGCAACTTACAATACTGTTGCATCCCGAGAGACTGCGTGGCGATAAGATTCACCTATGAACAATTCTTCATTTGATTGGAAAACAGCATTT
>CAZHUT010000028.1:1924-5225 GCA_964535545.1 uncultured Candidatus Saccharibacteria bacterium
TTACAGGCAAAGGAAAAGGCTGAGGAAGCCGCAAAGACTAAAGCAGCAGCGGCTGAGACTGAGTAGTATGAAACTTATCCTTGGATCAGACTATACATTTTTGTTGAAGTACGGTTACGAACTAACCGGTATTCCCAAGGATCAAATGAATATCGGATATGTGATTACAGCGTCACTTGGTGCTCGTAATTTTTCTGATCGAGTACAGGGAACGATTATCCCAGCCATCAAGGAAGCTGGGTATGCTCTGGATCAACTTGATATTAAAGACAAGAGCGAAGCAGAACTGCGTAATTTTTTCAAAGATAAAAATGTCATCCATGTCGAAGGTGGGAATACTTTTTATTTACTGAAAGTAATTCGAGAAACCGGCTTTGATAAACTTCTGAAAGAATTCTTGGCTGAAGGTAAGGTTTATGTCGGCACGAGCGCTGGTTCGTATGTAATGTGTCCAACTATTGAAGTGGCGGATTGGAATAATGACGGCAGAGATCGTTATGGTATGACTGATTTTACCGCTCTTGGATACGTGCCGTTTCTGTTGAAAGTGCACTACAAAGACGAGATGGCTGAACTGATCAAAGAGAAATTATCGGCATTGAAATACCCACTGCGAATTTTACGAGACGGCCAGGGAATTGTGGCGGAAGATGGGAAGTATTCGTTTGTTGGTGATGGATCAGAAACAACATTGTAGTTAGCATAAATGTGCCCTGTTTTTTTGCTATACTTCATGAATGGATATTTTTAAAATCATAGGTGTTATCGGACTCGTGCTTATCTGTCTCGGAATGATCGTCCGCAAACGAACCACGCGCGATATACTGGCATTTTTTGGTGGGATAGGGCTTCTAGTCTACAGTATCTATCTAAAGGATATAATTTTTACAGTACTCCAAAGTGTTTATATTATTGTAATCACGATAGATTTTATTAACGAGAAAAAGAAATAAACAAAAAACAGCACTAGGACTTAGTGCTGTTTTTTGTTTATCTTGGAGCCGCCTCCCAGATTCGAACTGGGGACCTTCAATTTACAAAATTGTTGCTCTACCGACTGAGCTAAGGCGGCGTGTGACCCTTTCTGATGGGTCGTGAGGGGTTTATTCCTCGTCCTTACCGGTTATTTTGTTCTTATAGCTGCTGACGGTCTTGAGAAACGAATTCTCCTTGGCCTCAGCGACTTCCTGCCGGAGCTTGCGCTCGTGGCTGGCTGCTTTTCGGTGGACGCCAGATACTATAGCATCTAATTTGGATTTTACAAAGTACCCAATCTTGATCGAGAACTTGAGCGCGTAGAGAACGGTTTTTCTCGTACGCGCTTCAAGCCACGAGTAGATGGTATTTTTGTACGTCGCGACGTTTGTGCGGGACAGGGGATTTTCCACTTCAGGATCATATTCCAATGCCGAAACCTTTCCGGATCGGATAAGAACGATCTGGTAGAAAACCAAACCGATCAAGGTGAACAATGAAATGATGAATAAAGTGAAAACGATTGCCATAAATACTACTTAATGCTGACGCGAGTATAGTTTACAATTTCTGCCTTACCTTGTTCAAGGAGTTTAGCCACAGTGAGGTCAGGATTCTTGAAGAATGACTGATCCATCAAAGTGAGATCCTTGAAGTATGCATTAACTTTTCCTTCCATCATCTTAGCTTTGATGTCTTCAGGCTTGCCAGAATTTTCAACTTCTTCCTTGAAGATTTCCTTTGCCTTTTCGATCATGTCAGCTGGGATTTCAGCGCGAGTCTTGTATTCAGGATTCATAGCTGTGATCTGCATAGCGAGATCCTTTGCCAATTCTTCTGAGCCGCCTTTGAGAGAAACGAGTGCACCACTTTTGCCGTCGTGAACATATGAGCCGATGACGTCACCTGAGATTTCAAATGACTTGCCGAGCTTCACGTTTTCGCCGACTTTCTGAACAACGAGTGAGATCATGTCAGGAGCAGTAGCTTCCATAGCCGCTACGCCTTCAGTAGCTGCTTTCTGTGCCAATGCGTTTGCGAGGTTAACGAAGTCTTCGTTCTTTGCCACGAAGTCAGTTTCGCAGAGGAGCTCAACAGCGACGGCTTTGTTGCCGTTGCGGGCAACGACAATAGTACCTTCAGACACTTCGCGGTCTGATTTCTTTGCTGCAGCTTCGCTTGATTTCTTTTTGAGAATCATCGCTGCCTTTTCCATGTCGCCCTGAGCTTCTTCCAAAGCCTTTCGGCACTGCATGATTGAGACGCCAGTCTGGTCTCGCAATTCCTTAACTTGTTCGATTGAGATTGCCATAATTGTAACTAACTAAAAAGAACTAATTGATAAACGCACTACGATTATGCATTTGAAACGCCGTTTCGGTATGCAGCAACAAGCGAGTCTACGATGTAGGCGATGCTTGAAACTGAACTATCGTTACCAACGATAGGGTATTCAATACCTTTGACGTTAGTGTCTGTGTTTGCGAGAGCGATAACTGGAACGCCGAGTTTCTGAGCTTCAGTAACTGCGATGTGTTCGCGTTTTGGGTCGATAACAACAACTGCGTCTGGCTTGCCTTTCATTTCAACGAGACCAGAGAAGAGCTTGTGCATCTTTGCGATTTCTTCGTCGATGAGCAAGCGTTCTTTCTTTGTGTACTTGTCGAGTTCACCAGCTTCTTTCTTTGCCTTGAGGTCAACGAGGCGAGCGATACGCTTCTTGATTTCTGGCCAGTTGGTGAGCACGCCGCCTACCCATCGTTCAACGATGTATGGCTGACCTACTTTTTCAGCACCCGCCTTTACTGATTCTTTTGCTTCTGGCTTAACACCAACGAAAAGAACAGTCTTTCCTTTTGATGAAAGTTCCTTGATGAAATCAGCCGCCTTTTCGAGCTGAAGGGCAGTCTGTTCAATATCAATAATGTCTACCTTGTTCTTGGTAGTAAAGACAAATTTTGCAGTCGACGGATGGCGACGTGTCTTTGAGTATCCGTAGTGAGAACCCGCTTTGAAAAGGGCCTCAATAACTGTCTGGTTTGACATAGTTACGATTTCTCTCCCTGAGGCGATTGCCTAGGGTTAATTTAATAAAGGACCTCCAAATAAACTATGGGCGGTCCAGATCCGTTTTTACGCATTTCAGCGGATTTACAGAAGGTTTCTCTTAATGAAGACCCCTCCACGGAACTGGCACTACTATAGCTTAAAATAGGGTAGAAATCAACCCCTATTTGACTTTATGCCCAAAAAAGCTATAATTATCAACATAAGTCTGGATTATGCTCAGTTTTGAGCCGTCCGGACCCGTTTTTTTAAACCTGAA
>CAZHUT010000028.1:5325-11344 GCA_964535545.1 uncultured Candidatus Saccharibacteria bacterium
TCCTCATTCCCATTTACTATATCTATGCTATAATATTAGAGTTATAAGCTAACCAATAATTTGCTGAAGGCGTTAGGTCTTTGGCGGAAAAAATATATGGCAGAAAAAAAGGCGGCGAAGAAAGTAAATTCAGCTTTCATGAAGCCAATGACACTCAGTGCGGATTTGGAAGCTGTTACAGGCAAGGGTCCAATGCCACGTTCAGAAGTTGTTAAGAAACTCTGGGCATACATCAAGAAGAACGGTCTTCAGGATCAGAAGAACAAGCGAAACATCAACGCTGATGCAAACTTGAAGAAAGTCTTCGGTGGAAAGGGCACAGTTAGCATGTTTGAAATGACAAAGCTCGTTTCAAAACACCTCAAATAAGTTTTTAGAAAAGCAAAAAGCGACGAAGAGAGAACGTCGCTTTTTCTTTTGCCTAAATTTTTTTATACTCACTACATGGCAAAGGATACTTCATACATGGAATACATCGTGCAAGATGTGCTCGGTCATATTGATGGCATAACCGCTCGTTCAATGTTTTCTGGTTGGGGAATTTATTACCAGGGTCTTGTTGTCGCTATCATTGCTGACGGTGAATTGTATTTCAAAGCAACCAAAGCATTGGTTGAGAAGTACAAGAAAGAGGGGTTGTATCCATTTACGTATACTGGTAACAAAAATAAAGTATATGAAATGGCATATGTCAGTGTTCCTGAGGAGGTACTTGAAGACAAGGAAAAAATTTTCGACCGGGTAATGGAATCTTTTGAAATCAGTAAACAAGCTGCTTCTAGTAAGAAAAAAAGTGGTATACTGAAACCTATGAAAGCAAAAACAAAAGCGAAAGCTAAAAAAGCAGTCAAAGTAAAAAGCCCTGAGCCGAAGCCGCTCAAGAAGCTTGGCTTCGACAACAAGGCCTTCAATCAGAAAAATCCTCCGGCGCTCCGCCCAAAAGGAAAGCGAGCGAAATAATTTTTCCATGGACGACGTAGTTGCACTTCTCAAGCATGATGGAGTCGGTGTTTTTCCGACCGATACGCTCTATGGTCTCGTGGGGCGCGCGTCTTCGACGCGCGCCGTCTCTCGCATCTATGACATCAAGGGCCGCGACGAACACAAACCCTTCATCATTCTCATTTCTTCTCTGACCGATCTCAAAAATTTTAAAATCACACTCACTCCTGTCCAGAAAAAATTCCTTCAGAAAAACTGGCCGAATCAACTCTCAGTCATTTTACCGTGTCCGCAGAAACAATTTGAATATTTGCATCGCGGTACCAAGTCGCTGGCATTCCGTTATCCTAAAGATGTTTTTCTTCAGAAGCTCCTGAAGAAGACCGGTCCACTGTTCGCGCCATCAGCCAATCCGCAAGGTGAGCAGCCAGCTGAAACAATTACCGAAGCGCAGCAGTATTTTGCTGACAGTGTTGATTTTTATGTTTCAAAAGGCAAGAAAAAAGGCCAAGCATCAACGATTGTTGACCTGACCAAAGACATACCAATGATACTTCGGCAGGGTAAAGTAAAAATAAAGAAATCTTAAATTGACTTTTTGTGGGGGCGGTGCTTGAATTAAAAGAAAAAAGCGCATGCAACAGGCAGATCCAACACCTGAAGACACCACCACACCACCTTTACACGCATTCATACTAAAAGTTTTGTATTACTGGTCATCCGTATCCTTTTTGCGGATGCTGACCATACACGTTTTCCTAATAGCAGCAGATGTCACCTTTTTTGCTGCCATAAAACCTTACCTGACTGGGAAACCAGTTAGCTTTGAGAATGTTCCACTACCAGCCGCTTATGTTGTGCTGATAATTTTCGCCTCGTTTATTTTTTATGTAGGACTTACGGAATTGGCAGGAAGAAGTCCGACCTTTATTGCCAAATCAAAGGCAAAATCCGAAAAATAAAATTTATTCAACTCGAAAAAGCTTAAGTTATGGATAAGAACGACAAAAACAAAACCGTACAGTTCCCGCAGGGAATCGAACAGTTTATTACAGAGGAAGATTTGCAAAACAGGGGGCATTTTACTCCTACGAACGATCTGATTACCAAATCGGAACAAGAAGAGCGTGATAACAAGGTTACGTATGACACAAAGTATGGTATTCCCAAAAATACCGATTAATAGTTACTTACACGAGATTATTTTTTAAATAGCATTGCGCTTCCGCCAATGCTATTTTTTCTTGGCCGGAGTCTTTTTGAGACTGCCAATTTCTTTCATGAGTGCTTCGAGGTTTTTTTCGATGCGGGCAAAGCGAGCTTCGTCATCTTCATCTTCGGAAATTTCTTCAACATCTTCTCCAATGTCTTCCACATCTTCCTGAATATCTTCGACGTCTTCTTGGATGTCCTCAACGTTTTCCTGAATATCCTCGACGTCTCCTTGAATCTCTTCGACGTCTTCTTGAATTTCATCCACGTCTTTTTGGATTTCATCGATGTCTTCAGACACGGCATAGAGGTGCTGGTCCTGGCGATTCACCGACATCTGGATAAAAATGGCGAGGTAAATGGCTTCGAGGGAAACAATCGTAGTTACAACGAGCAGGACTTTATCAAAATTCACTCCAAACAGGACAAGCATCAAGCAGAAAAGAAATGCAAGGGTATGCGCAACAAGAGAATGGATCGAACCGATCCAGCGAGTAGCTTTGTCTGAAAACGTTTCCAATGATGGAAGTTTTTTTAAATGTTCAAATGGCATGATTGAATACCGCACCCCGCTGGGGTATGATGGTTATATATTCCTAATAGTATTATTTTATATGAACGAACAACAAACCACAACTGCGCAAGCTGCTGGAAATCCGCAGCGCACCGCAAAAATAGTAAAATGGGCTATCGTGCTCGGCATCGTCATCGTGCTCAATCTCTTTTTCAACTACGCAATTTCACTTGTGTATAAAGAACCGATGTTCGACAAATTTTGTCCGGTTGAATTGAACTCCACAACATATTCAGATCGTGATTCGTGCAACAAAGTCGGCGGCATGTGGTCAGAAAGCACCTACCCAGAGTCGCTCGATGAAAAAGGGAAGACCACTCCGGCAAAAATAGTCGGTTACTGCAATGCTACCTACACCTGTAACAATCAGTACATGGATGCACAGAGTGTCTACAATCGAAATGTATTTATCGCGCTCATCATACTTGGCATTCTTTCACTTGCCTTGGGCGCATATCTAACACATCTCTCAAGTGCTGTTGCGCTCGGTTTCTCATTTGGAGGTGTGCTTTCATTGATCATTGGCGCCATGCGTTATTGGAGCAACATGCAGGATGTGCTTCGTGTGGTTGTCCTTGCCATCGCCCTCGCTGCACTTGTCTGGATCGGTATCAAGAAGATCAAGGAGTAAAAAAATAAAAAACACCTTCGGACTTTTAGGGTCGTCAGGTGTTCCAAAACAATACTAAACCAACATAAGGTTATGAAGCAGTTTTCGCTGCTTTGCGCTGTTCGTATTTTCTTTCAGCCAGGTCGCCCCAGCTTTCATTAAATAGAAAATGGTAGGCTTTTTTGCGGAATACCGTGAAGTGTTTCCATGCAAATACAATAAATTGTATGGCATATCCTCCAACGAATACAATCAGTGCGCCAATTGCGGCAAAACCAACAGTTATATTTCCCATAGTCCACAGCTGCGAGAAATCACCGGTGATGATAACTGCAACTACGGCAAGCATTACGCCAAATTCAAGGCCGCTTCTTCTGCGAACCATGCCAAGTATTAGAGCCATGCCAGCTAAAACAACGGCAGCAATGTCTCTAACCAGTTCATCTTTTTGAACATTGGTTTCCCACCATGGAGCGGCAATATGAATGCCGATGCTATGGAAGAAGGTTGGCTGTAATAGCAAAATATTGGCGCATAATATTCCTATAACCACAAAGCAGTTTCGCAGTGTGTCGTAGTTATTATCTTTTTGCGGTAATACCTGTAATAAGCCAAGCGCGATTGCGCCTACCAGTACCGCAAAAATTGCGCTTTTGTACTGGGCCCAGTTGATGATTGCCTGGCCATCAGCATCGGTGTATTTGATGCCAAGGTGCGGCTGAATGTACGCGAAGGCAACTACTATTGGCACCAAAATCAGTGCAATAATAAACAGTTTTTGCAGCGTGCTGAAGAAAGCGTTAATTACTTTTCCAGGTGTGATGTTCTGTGTCAGATGAGAAAGATTTGGTTTCATAACTAGTGGTTTTAAATATTCAGTTTTTTTGGAATTTTTTTACCCCCAATTTTTCGGTATGGGTGCGTAAACGGACGGTTCAGGAATGGGGAACTATCGTATGTATCCTAACACAAATGAACCTATTTGTCAACGGTTACAGACCGTTAAAACTGTTACCTAATCTAGGCTCGATTTACAAAAAAACAAGCCTTGCAGATAAACCGCAAGGCCTGTACATAATTTTCGATGTTCTTAAGCACTAACTGTATTTTTGGTATCCCCCCACTTTTTGAAAAAAAGTAAGTAGATAAGACGGTTGATAAGCCAACCACCAAAAGCAAAAGCAAGCAAAGCAATCTGCATTACAAAATATTCGCTCAGGGAGCCGGCCATAAAACCAGCAATACCTGCAGTTAGAATTGCATAGGTTAAACCTATGCCTCTGCCGCACAGTCCGAAGAAGGCAGCTAGGCCCAAGGCAATATACAGCACTGTATCATTGCTCATGCCTGGTATATCCCATTGCCCATCCTGGACAACCCCTAAGATGGTAGCTTGTACAATAAGCATAATAAGCAAAACAACCCATATCAAGGCATCAACTGTCGTATTACCGAATATTTCGCCCAATACCTGCTCTTTGATTAGCAAGTTTTTAAACGATGTAAATACAGTAAACGCAGTAATACTTATTACTAGCACTGCCATGCTTTCTAAGTATGCCGGAAGCATATAGGTAGTAATGTAGTACCAGCGGTAGGCATCATGGTTACTGCCGATGTAATCAGGTATTTCCAGAAATTGGGCTTTGTGCAAGCCGGCTAGTAGTAACATAATGCATGCTGCAATAGCTGTGATAAATGCGGTTCTTGTTGCTAAAAGCAATTTTTGTTGGAAAGCGTTCATTTTTTCTTGATTTTTTAAGGTGCATTCTTTTTAGGGTGTCTGCGTCCCAGAAATTCAGAATGTCTGATTTCCGCATATATTATACCACCAATATGGTATATAGTCAATATATAGAAAAACCTTATAATTCCTGTATACTTTCCAGATATATGCCAAAGCAGAAGTCCTACGACCACAAGGCCATTGAGCCAAAACTTACCAAAGAATGGGAGCAGAAAAAGCTCTATGAAGTAAAAACAGGCAAAGCCGGCAAGACATTTTATGGTCTGGTTGAATTTCCATTTCCTTCAGGCGCTGGTCTGCACACTGGTCATGTTCGAAGTTATGTGGCTATGGATATTGTTTCTCGCAAGCGCCGCATGGAAGGCTACAACGTTTTGTATCCGATGGGTTGGGATGCGTTCGGACTTCCGACAGAAAACTACGCCATCAAGACCGGCATGCAGCCGCAGCTGGTGACAAAACAAAACACCGATACATTTCGCAAGCAATTGAAAGCACTCGGACTCGGTTTCGACTGGTCACGAGAAGTGAATACGACTGATCCTGCTTACTACAAGTGGACGCAGTGGATTTTCTTGGAAATGTACAAGAAAGGTTTGGCGTATAAAACGAAGACTACGATCAACTGGTGTCCAAAAGATAAAATTGGTTTGGCTAATGAAGAAGTGATCGACGGCAAATGCGAACGCTGCGGCACGCAGACTGAAAAACGTGAGAAGGAACAGTGGATGTTGGCGATCACGAAATATGCTGATCGTCTCGACAAGGATCTCGACGATGTAAATTATCTGGAAAAAATTAAAATCCAGCAGCGAAACTGGATTGGTAAAAGTGAAGGGTCACTTCTTCCATTTGAAATTTCTGCAAAAGGTACGTACGCTCCGAAAAAAGTTTTGATCGGTACTCGCAACGAGGCGAAAATCAAAATGATTAA
>CAZHUT010000029.1:0-11279 GCA_964535545.1 uncultured Candidatus Saccharibacteria bacterium
TGCACCGTAGCGGCTTCATTCAACCATTCAAACCATGCAGTAAATATAGTCAAACCAGGCTTTAAAATATGTTCTATATTGTGGTTACGAGTGTATTCCTCAAAGAATACTACCCACGCAGCTTTAACTTCATCGGTAATAAATCTTGAATCTAAATTAATTCGCTTCTCAAAATAATGAGCGAGGTAGGGAAGTAGTAATTCAGGTTTGCATTTTAACAAGTCTTGCCAGGCCGTGGTATTTTGGGCTTTTGTAATCGCATGGTTAATTTCATACATTACAGTAGTACGAATCACTTCTGTATTGAATGGAATTGAAAGTACATACAATATGTTTTTTGTATTAGCATGTGCTGCTTCTAAAAAAACATTCCAGAAAATCTGGAAATGACAATCAATGCCGAATTGTGTAGAACTTTCATACAATGTTATAAGCATAAAGCCTTTTTCCAAGCAGGTCATAATCAGCCTGTCATTGTGAAAATTAAAAGCATCGTTTGCTTCATCGCGTATTACAACTACGACAGTATCCTTATCGGGTTGTGGTAGCCTTGCTATTGCATCCATACCCAAACTAATCGAATAATCAAGCGAGATTGTGTCATGCCAATCAGGCTTTATTTCTTCAAGGCATAAAAACAACTGAGGGTAGTGTTGGCGTAGAAATTGACTCGTAATCTGCAACGAACCTAGGAGCGTAACTATCTTAATCTTTTTAATCATATTTGGTTATCGGTTTTTGAAAATGACAAAATGGCCCTCATTAAAACATATTTTTGAAGGTTTAACAATATTTAGTTTTTGTTTCGCTAGTTGAAAATATCTACCAAATAACCATCTATCACTCGCTGATCTGCATCATAGAAGTGCATATTATCCTGATGCAATTTTGTAGCCAAAGGCGTGCTCACATATCGCCAGTGCCATGGTTCGTACGTATAGTAGGTATTGTCTTTTGGATACGAAAGAATAAAACCGTAGTTATATGCATTTGCTTGGAGCCATGCATAGGCAGCCGTCTTATCAAATCCGCCGAGCTGGCCGTTGATTTCAGCCGAAGTAAAGTCTACCGTCGTGCCAAGCTGGTGTTCTGAGTATCCTTGCTCAGCCGAGAAAGAATTTGCTGTGCCCGCACCATATGTGACGCGATAACTTGCTTTGAGTTGGGCCTGGGTACCGAATGATCGGTATGCTGAATCAACTTTCAAAGAAACTTGCGCAGCCGCTGCAGCATCAAGCAATGCCTTCAATTTCGGATATGCGCTGGCATGGAATTGCAATGTTCGTCCTGATTGATAGACATACTGCGGTTCAATATTCGTCAAAGCAATCGGCACATAATGTTCATTCAAGAAATAGTTTTTTGAATACTTCTTCAGGAGTTCCGGGTCTGTCTGAACCAAGCGAGTCAAAACAGATACGGAATCACGAACATTACTGACTTGTTTTTCAGCTTGTTCCTGAGTGAGATGCAAAGCGTCTAATAAAACTTTATTTTGCGCCTTAAGATCATCTATATCAGCCTGTAATGTTTCAATTTTTTGATTAAAAAGGGAAGTAGTGTCAGCTAACCGCTTGTTTACTTCGGCAAATTTCTTTTCTGAACCTGAGATGTATTTTTGCGCAAGCACTGAAACACCGACAACGACTGCTACTATTACAACAAGACCGGCGCCCTTGAGAACGGTTGCCTTCGAGAAGAAATTTTTCATATGCATCCATTTTACCATACGAGCGCATTAACGCGTTATTGATGATATTGACTTTATTAATTCAAATTGCATAATCATAACCAAACATTAAAACCCGCACATGGATCAAGTAAAAGCTTCACATATGAATGCCGTGATCCAATTTGGATACAGGCTTCAAAAATTGGTTCCCGAACTTGGAAATGAATATCAAATACACACGCTGAAAAAGCTGGCAAAAATGCACAACGTTGCCAGTTTGTTCAAAACAACACCCAACACGGCAATAAGTATTGTGCGAATTGCGCTACGTGGCTATCATGGCAAATTTACCTATGTAACCACCAAGGCATTTCCTGGCTTACTACGAAAGAAAAAATACAACGCAATTTCCAAAAAACACCGCCAGGCTGGCAGATCAAAGACCGGCAAACGGCTGCGCAGGAAGAAAAAAGGAATTCACGGCATTGATCCTTGGCAAGTGATGAAAAACTCCGCCAAGGCCCTCAAGGCCCGCGGATGCAAACCGTCACATCCGATGATTCCATTTTCACTTGAGGAGAAGAAACGCATAAAAGAACTTTCCTTGCAAAAGGAATTCTGGCATGGATTACACCTTTCAGCCGTTAAAATTGCCAAAGTTCTTAATGCAGAGTTCCATCAGAAAAAACTCAAGTGCGGCATCAAAGTGCGTGAACGCAGGTCCGTTGGCGACAAAATCAAACGAATGCAGGCCAATGGCGAATGGAAAAAACTATAGAAAGAATTGTTAAAAACACAAAAAGCTGGCAAAACCAGCTTTTTTTATTTTTTCCGGGGGAGTGGTTAAAAATGAAATTTCGGCAAAATTTCTGAAAAGTTTCAGGGAATTAGAAATTTTTTTACAAATTAATTATCAGAAACTTTTGCTTACTAGTCGGGGAATAGATAGGCACAATTCAAACAGCCCAAAATTTAAAGCCTTTGTTTATAAGGGCTTTTACCCTTATTTAGTGTCGTAAAAGATATATTGTGCGACATTGCTATAGTCCTTCCCTCGAGGGCTTTAGATCCAAATTAAAAACCACCCAGACACCCCGGTGTGGTTTTTATTAGCATGAAATTAGTCGCTGACTCAGCTAATTCTGCAAACAAATATTATACGCATCCACCTGCGCGTTGTATGTAGCAATTTCAGATTTGGTATTTGTGACCAATTCGTTGTATTCGCGGACTAGCGCATTGTATTCTTCAACACGAGTATTGTAATTTGGAGACAACTCGCTCGTGTTATCTATCTGTTCTTTCTTTGCATCAATCTGAGCCTTGAGGTCTGTAAGATGAGTCTCATTTGCACTGATGAGTATCTTGAGGCTTTCGTCCACTGCCGGGCAAGCATTGCGAGGCAGACCAAAGTGCTGCGTGGCAATCCATACAGTCCGACCATTATATGTTCCCTGTCTGATACCAACGCCGATTTCGCTATAGCGATCGCCGAGGATATTTGCCCGGTGACCGGGACTATTCATCCATGCATCAACGATTGCTTTTCCGGAATCAAAATTACCAAGAGCCAGATTCTCTCCAATCATGATGTATTGGTAACCCGCAGAGTCGGCCTGAGTTCCAACAGTCATGCCTGTTGGCGAGGTATGTTCAAAATACTGTTTTGCAAACAGGTCATTTGTTTTTGCCAATGCCGTAGTATCGAGCAATGTGTTTTCAGTCAACGGAGGAAGATTACCATTCTCCTTTCGGGCCTGATTGGTCCAATAGATGATACTTGCTTTTGTTATGCCTGAAGTTGCAGTGCTTCCGGACTGTACTTGTGATCCTGTCGTTGCCGGAGTCGTCGTAGTTGAAACTGTCAAAGCACCCGGAGTACTGATTTCCTTTTCTGGACCTTTAGCCAGTTCTGGCAAGCCTTTCTTGGCGCCAAAATCTTTCTCGAGGGTTACAATGACGCCGCGAACATAGGTACCAACCCGATCAGCGACGGGTTTAATAGCATCTCTCAAGGTATAGATAGCGGCAAAGAGGAATACGATGAGAAGGATATTTCCAATGGCACGTGCAATTCGAGCAAGCATATCGATAGTATAGCACCTTTATCCAGGTTTTCCTTTGGGACATATGACTTTTTCAGCATTCTGGGTAAAAATATTGACATATGGGATATCTTTGTGTTCTGGTAAAACAGACAGCCTACCAAGCCCAAAAGCAACCCCAGATACCAGTAAAATAAGGCTTATTTGGAGTAGCACTTCCCTCACCCTCCCTTCCCCAGAGAGACCCTTGATTTTTTGCCGGATTTCATGTATATTCATCGCATCTCGAATTATACGAGGAGCTCCTTAAAGGAATTTTAAAAAGAAACTAAAACGCTATGGCACATCGAAAAGCGGGCGGAACCGCCCATAACCTGAAGGATTCAAATCCTAAATACCTCGGTACCAAGCTCTACGCTGGTGAGAAGGCAACAGCCGGATCAGTCATCGTACGTCAGCGCGGTAGCAAGATCCTTGCAGGTAAGAACGTAGGTGTAGGTCGCGATTATACTCTCTTTGCTCTCAAAGAAGGTACAGTGAAGTTCACTGATAAGCGCAAGACAAATTTTGACGGAACAGTTTCAAAAAAGAAAGCAGTTCATGTCATCTAACTAAAAAACTCCCGACGGGGAGTTTTTTAGTTTTAGAGAACTTCTTTTTGATAGCAAGATTCGCAAAAAACTTTTTCAGTTCGGTCCGGTGAATATGTCGTCTCAAATTCGTTGAGACATTTTCCAGAATGATCATGGTTTGGGAGTGTACACATGCATGATCGCTTCCAAAGTTTCATTGGATTCTTTTTTGCAACACGTTCGTAGTGACGACATTTAGGGCAAAGATGCGGCAGTGGGATGCCGATGCGTTTATAAAATGTTAATTCTTGCTGAACGATGCGAAAAGCTTTTGTGCAACCAACTTTATTTTGACTAGCATTTTCACATGCAATAACTTCTTTCAGAATTGAATCATCAACATCGTTAATTGATTGCGGAAGCTCACTTCCCTGCTTCGTTGCGACATAATTTCGTTCAGCCTCTTCTTCCCATCCGTATCCCCTACTTTTTGCCTTCTCTGGAGTAGATGGAATATAGTCTTGAGCTACAGTTGCGTTGTATGGGAATGGTGAAATATCTCCCGGCAAAAACTCTCCGTATTTATACACTACACCGTTATGATCTATGTACGGCATTGCATTCATATGTTCAATAATTTTTGGAACCAATGCCTCATATTCTTCCTTAGAGTACTGCTTGTTTAAAATACAGTACGCCTTATTCCGTAAACTTACACAACCAAAACAATTATTTATGGTGTAGCAGTTAAACGCATAATCCACGTCGTGAGCATTCCAAAGGATAGCACCAAACTTACAACGAGCGTTTGCCACGCCAATAGAAATACCTTCATAGGTTAGCTCGGACTTGCCACCAGTACCTGGACCAGTATCATATGAGTCTTTCAAGCCGTAGGTTCCCCAATTGCAGTACTTTGCATGCTCAACACCACCAGGCAAATCGAAAATGTATTTTGCATCACGGGAATTATCGACGTTATCACCGACAACATTTACACAGTTTGTAAGATGGGCAAAACGCTGAATAGCATTTGCCTTCATTGATTTAAATTCTTCCTTAAATTTCTGGATCGATTCATACTTATCCAAATCAAGCTCGGTCATCGCTTGTTTGTATTCTTCCTTACTCAATTGCTGATTGCGAAAATAGTATGACTTATTGCGCAAATTCGAAGACATAAAACAATCGGTACAGCCACGACAGTCATACAAGAAATACGAATCAGCACAGTTTTGAGCAAACTCACTGTAAAAAAGTCGGTACGAATCTGAGCAGTAGACGTTATCATAACCAAATTCAGTTTTGTGACAAATGTATGAATCAGTGGTTTCTTTACAGAATGAAATACGGTTTGAGTAAATTGAATCTTCGTTTGTCCAGCCGGCCGTCACCATGTAGCAATTTTTATGCTCAACGACGGTATTACAATATGAATTATTTACACCCTTACTATCAAATAAACTGATTAATGGCACTCGGTGCATTAATTCCTTAAACTGCTCAAAAAATGGTCGTGAAAAATCATATTCTTGCCCATACTCAGTTGCATCCCATGCATCACTCCACCAATATCCATGGTCATATACTGTGACATTTGCTGAGTCGGGAAAAATCGAAATCAACTGACCGTTTTGACCAGGAGTGTTGTTTGTGCGACGAAAAAGACCGTGCTCATTTCGCCAAACCAAACGTCGTTCAAGACGACAGTTAGAACAGAGTGTCGGTGGTGGTGTTTGAACTTGTTTGTAAAATTCAAAATCATCTGCCTCAATTTGAAAACTTCCTTTACAATTTTGACAGATTTTTTGTTCCATATTATTGCCCCACAACTTTTACCGTCAGATCAAATTCCTTACCCAATTTCTGCTTGTCCCCTATCTTGATCTGGTATGTTCCTGTCTCGTGAATCGGTTCTGCAATCTTGATGAATTCAAGGCCAACTGAGACTTTCTGTGCAGCTTGGATTGCTTCGCGAATATCTGAAGCGTGCACGCCTCCAAAAAGCGCTCCTGACGAATTTACTTTGCGGTGGAGTTCAATAGTCTCGCCATGAACAGTTGAAAGTGTCTTCAACAAAAGATCGACGTGAACCTTCTCGCCATCAATCTTTGCCTGGGCTTCGCTTTTGAGCTTATTGATCTTTTGAGCCGTTGCCGGTTCTGCCATTTTCTGAGGAAACAGGAAATTGCGGGCGTAGCCGTCGTTTACGTCCTTAACCTCGCCTATTTTGCCGAGTCCTTTAACGTTCTTGAGGAATAGTACTTGCATGTCGAGAATATAGCATATTACTGGCAGAGATGCTAAGTCTCTGCTTTTATGGTTCTAAGCTGTTCATGGCGCGAAGGTGTGCTCTTTCTCTCGGAGTTTACGGAGTGAGAAAAGTACACCGGCAGCGCTCTCCGAGAACTCTAATCCAGTTTATTTGCCAGTTGTTACGTATTTGATAGCCCGGTCGAGTTGAGCGTCATTCTTGCCGATTTCGTCGCCTTTGGCTGACTTGATGACGATGTCTGGCGTAAGACCTTTTTCAGAAATTGAGACATTCTTTGGAGTAAGCCACTTTGCCACAGTCACTTTTACATATGTATCGTCAGTCACTGGAACTAATTCTTGAACTGAACCTTTGCCGAATGTTTGTGTACCGATCAGTTTTGCAACTTTGTGTTCTGAAAGTGCGCCTGAAAGAATTTCGGAAGCAGATGCTGAGCCGCCGTCAACGAGAATGGCCATTTTGAGATTGTTATCAAAAAGATCATAGCCCTTGCTCTTGAGGATATCCTGAGCTCGCTTTGAACCGTAATCTTCCTTCACCACAACTGTACCGGCCGGAAGGAACCAACTTGCCATGTCGAGTGCAGCATCGAGGAAGCCGCCCGGATTACCGCGAAGATCGAGAATCAGTTTCGTATCGCCGCTCTGCTTGAATTTCAGAATTTCAGCCTTGAAGAGATCCGCTGAACTTGCATCGAAACTATAGAGACTGATGAGGTGAACACCACCAGGCAAAATTTTGTGATCGATTGTAGGAATTGTAATCGTATCGCGGGTAATCGTGAGTTCGGTCGGAGCATCGGCGCCATCGTGCAAGATGGTGAGCTTCACGCTCGTACCCTTTTCACCGCGCATCATTTCGATAGCTTTATCAAGCGGTAAATCTGCAGTCGAAGTCGTGTCGATTTTCAGAATCTTGTCGCCAGATTTGATGCCGGCGCGTTCTGCCGGAGTATTCTTGAGCGGAGCGATAACAGTCAGGATTTTGTCTTTGATACCGACTTCCATACCAACGCCAGTGAATGCTCCCTGAATCTGTTCATTGAAACTTTTTGCATCTTTTGGCGGGAAGAAAACAGTGTATGGATCATTCAAAGAAGTTACGAGACCCTGTGTGGCTGCCCAAACACGGTCCTGATCAGTAGCAACTTCAGGATTTGGGTATTTCTGATTGATGATGTTCCAAACCTTCCAGAATGGCGAAAAATCAGCTTGAGTGACCACCTGAGGGTCCTTGTTCGTTACTGCCATGACCCGATCGATCCATGGTCGGTGTGAATATCCGGCCATAGCTCCAATGAAGAAAACGACGACGAGCACAATAGTTGCCGTCGCATAAAACTTCAGGTGTTTCTTATGTTCCATTGGTCTATTGTCTCAAATCTGGGGTGGCAGGTCAATGAAAATAAGGATATTTTTGACAAAACGATGAAAAGTATGTATTATATGCAAAAAATTATTTGATAAGAAATGAAGAAGCAACTACAAATCAATACACCAAGCCTATTAGGAAAAGACTCAAACCAGATTAACTCTTTCTTTACCTCAGCACTTGCAGAACTGAGCAGTATGACTCCAGACGCAGTACGCGAATCACAGCATGCAATGTATGCCCGCTTCTGTAAGCAGGTATTAAAGAAAGATGTGATCATGAACCCTCACCACGACCCGTTTATTCACGTAACGGGTTTCCCTATGCAGGAATTTTTGGTTAACAGGTACCGCAAAATGCCTAAAGACTCACTTAGCATACTAGTCAGCCTGCCTAACACCGATTTATTCCCCTATCGCTACTACGACCAACTACCTGATCATCCAGAAAATGCGATTATAGACGGTGTTAGTACGAAATTTGTTCAATTTGATTTTCCTAACGCAACTGCGCTTACAAGCTTCAGGCCGATAGGTCCTGTAAAAGTTTCGACCGACAGTAATTGGCGATTTAATTTCACTACTGTCAGTCACGCATTTGCAAAACCGGATAGCAAAGAAGCATACATGTTCATCAATTACGGCATGTTCTTGCTTGATGCAAAGCCCATTGCCTACCTGAAAACAACTGGGTACTTCGAAGAAATACAAAAAGACCTTACCGATATTGCCGCTTGGTTCACACACGACCTGACCGGACACGGGACACTTGAGTATGCTTCGCGACTTCCTGAGTCAATTGCCCTGCTTAATAAACTCGGTTCAATGTATAAGTATGAGCAGGTGTTCACTGGGATGCTGAGTGGCGGATATATAGCCAACAAGGTTGCTCTTATAAATGAACATCGTCATTTAAACTTGCATATGAATCTTAAACAGGTTTTTGTTGAATTACGTCCGGCCTTGTTTGCGTACTTGAAAAAACGCTTTCAGCAATTCTTTGTGCGACTGCAAAATGCAGCCATGACATTACCTGAACCGGCTCAGTTTGAGTTTATGACATACTTCGGAAATATTTATTTGTTCTGCCTTCTTCGGCTAATGAAAATATCCACTATTCGCACCATTTCGGATGAAACGATAAATGCATTGCTTACGCTTTTTTTAACATACAATCCGTACGAAAAAGTTATCAATGACATATCCTCTGGAGGCTGCGGCATGCCATTACCCAAAAATGGCATTAATTTGGGATCAATCCCATTAGATTTCGAAAGGCACGGGGCAACATATATTCCTCATACAGAAATATATAAAAATGCCTATACACGATTAAGCACGACATAATTACACTTCATTGTTTTTCAAAGCTCTCTGTTTTTTGCAGAGAGCTTATTCTTTTTCCAATGCACCAACTGTATACGTATTTGCCGCACTCCAGAGCATCCATGAAGTCAATTCATCGTCATATGTACCCTTGATCTGCGCTCGGACTTCTACAGCACCATAATCAGCTCCGAGGTCAAAGTCCTGCAGCCATGGGCGCAATTTGAGCGGATCTTCTCCGATCGCCTTGGCACGCGTGACTGCTCGAGCCATGCTTTCCTGGATTACCTCGTATGGGTGTTCAGCGGGGTTCTTGAAGCCGCCCCAGCCTGACGCAAAGTGCGAGGGATACACCATCGGGCAGACATAATCAAAATACGGCAAGGCATTTTCAAGCACCTGACCAATACCAAGATCGTCATTGGAGGTTGTAACCAGGCCAAACAAATCGGCTGAAGTAACAATACCAGTGCCGTCAAGATTCTCTTTCAATTCAGCCCAAAATGATTTGATAATATCAGCACGAGTAGTTTTACCATCCGTATTCGGATATGCAATATCGGAAATTTTTCCATCCGAAGGAAAACGGATGTAATCAAAATTAATTTCATCGAAGCCATGAGCGTATGATTCTTTGGCAATGGCAAATGTGTACTGTCGGACATCTTCATTTGAAGGATCCAGAAAACTTAAACCTTTATAATCCTTCCAAACTTCGCCATCGCTCTTTTTCTTGATTGCCCATTCTGGTTTCAATGCTGTCATGTACGGATCCTGGAAAACAGCTATTCTGCCAATGACGTAAATCCCCTTCTCATGCATTGAGGCAATAAAAGCATCTATATCTGGAATACGATTTTCTGGCGAACCCAGTTCTGTTAGCTTAGGATCATGGGCCAAGAAAGAAATTTTTCCTGTGGCATCTTTGATATCAAGAACGACGGAATTCAATTCTGTTGTGTTGATGATATTCACCAATTTCGAACGAAGCTTCGGCGTACCTCCTACCCAGCTCGACATATAGAGTGCCTTGACCGCTGTCGGCGTTTTGACATGCGTAACTGCGACACCAGAATTTGGCGCGCTCTCAGAAGCAACCTGTGTCGTGACGCCACTTACTTCAACCTGCGGCACGGTGCTTGGCTCAACCTGTGGTTCCACCGTTACAGTTTCTACCAAATCTTCTTTGATTGGAACAATGGCGCCAAGCGGTTCATAATTACTCTTAAGCAAAAGCGGCAACGCAAAATAGAGCATCCCGGCCGTTATAATGCCGATGATGATTATGATTGCGAGCCAGCGTGGGTGCATGACTAAATACTTGTTACTGCTTCGTTTGAGGCGATATTTTCAGTATATGTTTTTGTGCGCTCTTCGCGAGCGAGACGGTGGCGTTCTGCAATACGGTATTCCTTGTATCCGAGGTACAGAAGAACAAGTCCGACAATGATACAGACGGCCATTTTCCATGACGTTGGCAAGCCGAGGAACGGCAAAAGTACGAGTACAAGACCGCTGATTGCTGTAATGCGTGCGTATAACATAGGTAGATTATACACTAGCGGCAACTATTAGCACAAATTCGCCTTTTTGCTTGACCGGGTGCTTGGTTAGGAGGTCGTGGAGCTCCTGGGCCGTGCCTTCCAGCATTTCTTCATGCATCTTGGTTAGTTCACGGCCGATCAGTACTTTTCGGTCATCAGACAAAACATTTGCTAATGAGGCTAGCGCTTTGAGAATACGATGCGATGATTCATACGCAACATGCGTGTAGTTTTTTGCTTCAGCAATTTCTTTAAAAAGAGTCTCACGGCCCTTTTTATGCGGAACAAATCCATGAAAAGTAAATGGTGCTGCCGAAATACCACTGATCGAGAACGCTGCAGTAATCGCCGAAGCCCCTGGCACTGATACGATCTTTGCTTCCGCTCCGAACACATCCCGGACCTGGCGGACAAGCAGCGTACCTGGATCTGAAATGCCTGGCGTACCCGCATCGGAAACGAGGGCAACTGGTTT
>CAZHUT010000030.1:0-10807 GCA_964535545.1 uncultured Candidatus Saccharibacteria bacterium
TATGCTCATGTTGAAACGCCTCGAACTTTCAGGTTTCAAGTCTTTTGCGAAAAAGACTCTTTTGGATTTTGATACTCCAGTTACAGCTATCGTCGGCCCGAACGGTTCCGGCAAATCCAATGTCGTGGAAGCAGTTCGTTTCGTGCTCGGTGAGCAATCAATCAAATCACTCCGCGGAAAGGGAGGCGCCGATCTCATCTTCAAGGGCTCAAAAGCACTCTCGGCACTTTCTCGCGCAAGCGTCACTATCGTTTTCGACAATACTCGAAAAGTTTTTTCTTTACCCAAGACAGGTGAGAAAGCCATCAATTTAGACTTCGATGAAATTTCAATTTCTCGAGAAGTTTTTAGTGATGGTTCAAACACATACAAAGTAAATGGTACCGAAGTTCGATTGAAAGATGTTCTCGAGCTTGTAGCTTCAGTGAATATTGGTTCATCAGGCCACCACATTATTTCTCAAGGTGAAGCAGATCGACTGCTTTCGGCAAACGCAAAAGACCGCCGCGGCATGATCGAAGACGCCCTTGGTCTCCGTGTCTACCAATACCGACTCCGAGAAAGCGAACGCAAACTCGACAAGACGCTTTCAAACATGAAAGAAGTTCAATCACTCCGCCGTGAAATTGCGCCGCATATTGGATTTTTGAAAAAGCAGGTAGAAAAGATCGAGCGCGCTCAGGAACTCCGTATTGAACTTGGAAATCTCTACAAGGAATACTTTGCCAAACAGTCCGCATATATTTCAAAAGAAAAGAATTCGCTCGCAGAACGCATTGCAGCTCTCAAGGCTCGTATTGCTGAGGCAGAAGAAAACATCAAGGCAAAGGAAGCGGGACATCAGCAGCAATCAGCTGCATCTGGTCCGTCTGTTGAATTGGACCGATTGCAACGCGACTACAATAAGCATCAGAGCGCTCAGGCAGAATTGACCCGAAAACTTGGTCGCGTCGAAGGTTCTATTTCATTGCTCGAAGATCAATTGAATGCTCCGGAAAAAGAATTGTCTCCGGAAGATATTGCCGTTTCGCTTCAGGAAGTTGAAGGTCTCTTTACCGATATCGACCGAGCGTTGGCAGAATTGCTTACGACAGATGATATTCATGAAGTGCGAGATTCTATTACCCGTGTTCGCGAGACATTGGAACAATTTGTCTACTATCGAAAGAATGACAAGAACAAGAGTCCGATTGTTGACCGTTCACATGTTGAAAAACAGATCCAGGATCTGCGCGATAGCTGCCAGGCAGTCGAAAATGAGATTGCCGAAATGGAAAAGGCAAAGATGCAGCTCCAGGAAGAAATTGCCAAGCTTCAGTCTGTAAAATCTGATGAAGCTGTAATCCGCGAGCAGGAACGCGCATACTACGAAGCAAAGGCCCGCAAACAGGAACTTGAATCCGAACTCCGCATGATCATGCTCGAGCAGGAAAATCTTTCCCGTGTTGAATATGAATTCGAAGATGAATTGAAACAGGCAAGCATCATGGTTGGCCCGGAAGCAATCCGTTTTCAGCCGGCGCAGGAAGTTGCCGAAAAGCACGCTCAGGAAGAACTGAAAAAGAAAATTGATCGTATTAAATACAAACTCGAAGATGCAGGTGCGCAAGGTGGCACTGAAGTAATGAAAGAATATGAAGAAACGGTTGCTCGAGACCAGTTCCTTTCACGAGAAATGGATGATATTGAGCAGGCCATTACGGAACTTCGAACCATCATCCGTGATCTCAAGGAAAAGATTGATACTGAATTCAAAACTGGTGTTGAAAAGATCAATCGCGAATTTACAAACTTCTTCTCGCTTATGTTCGGTGGTGGTCACGCTTTTCTTGCTATCGTGGTTGAACACAAGCGTGCTGGAAAAGGGGATGAAGAAGATGAAGTGCCTGTTGCCGAAGAAGGAGATTTTGAATTTGAACGTGGTATTGAAATTAACGTATCGCTTCCGCACAAGAAAGTTAAGGATCTGCATATGCTCTCGGGCGGAGAACGCTCGCTCACTTCTATTGCGCTCTTGTTTGCCATGTCTCAGGTCAATCCACCACCATTCCTTGTCCTTGATGAAACTGACGCCGCTCTCGATGAAGCAAACTCAAGACGCTATGGCGACATGATTGAAAATCTTTCTCAGTATTCACAGCTCATCGTCGTTACACACAACCGCGAAACGATGTCCCGAGCAAAAGTGCTCTATGGTGTTACTATCGGTGCTGATGGAGGATCGAAACTGCTCACGATCAAATTCGATGAAGCGGTTAAAATTGCGAAATAAAAAAATGGCCTGCTGGGTAAACCGGCAGGCCATTGCTGTATATTCTGAATGTTATTCAGGTTCTCGTTCAATAGTTACCTCTACTTCATCATCTTTCTCCAAATCATACGCTGAGCTGAATTTAATCGTTTCAACATTCACAACAAAGTGACACATGGGCATGGTGCCGGTACTCACAGCGGTTATAAACATTTTATTACGCCCGACCTCAAGTGGAATCCGTATTACGCCACGCTTGTGTTCAAAGTCATAATCTTCAGCGATTACTTCTTCGTTAATAGTGATAGTTGCACGGTCTCCGTCTTTTGCTCCGGCGTCATTAATAGCTATATCCAAGTGATCGTACTTAGTCGACCAATAGGCACGCTTAACTATGCGGCCGGTCCCATTGTGTTGATGGTATAGCCATTTCAGGGTGTGGGTGCGGAACGATGCGCGCTCTGAAGAATCTTTGAAAATTGGAATATATATCAAATGCGGATAATCGGTATCTTTTTCGGGCTTAGTAATTCCACTCGTAATTATGACTGGCGCGAAAAATGAGCTGATTCCTGGGTCGCAATATTGCACTTGGCTATACACCACGACATACAACCTGTTCTTTGGTAGTTCAGTAGCGCCTGGTATCAAATTGTTGTCCACGCTTGCGACTAAACCTTGCAAGTAATATACACATGTGGCCATCGTTGCATTCATTGCACGGGGGATAGTAGTTATTGTAGTTAGGCTAGCTGTATCCATCGTGCGCTTTGTTGTACTAGTATTTGCTTCTGTCGAGCCCATGCTTACCTGAAAATGGTTCGCATTGGTTTCGATTTCAGAGCTGTATCCGGTAATCTCAAACTCATATACAGTAGCGGTAATGTCTGCGTGAATGTCCCCAAGTTCACGTCCTTTAAAATATGCTTCATTCGAAGCGAGGGAAATCGATAAGCTTTTGCATTGCAGCGAGATGTCAAATGTTTTTCCTGTCTCCTTTAATAAGGCTGGATATTTTTGAGCAAAGAACCTAATTTCAGAAAGAATTTCTTCACTTTCGGCTAAGCTTTCAGGTTTGCCATACGTTGGACGCTTACTGAAGTCAATTCCTGGTGTGGCGAATATATGCGTCAGGGTAAAAAGAGAATAAAGAAGGGTTATTACGTGTTTCATTGAATTTATTTTTCTTCATACTACATCATATTGACAACTTGTCAATAACGTGTAATATTAAGTTAATTTTTTATAACCAACTCCACCTGGAGTAAAAAACACGTTGAAATGAAACATACGTATATTCTTGCACTGCTTACTTTTGTATTCACTCAAGCAATGGCCCAATTTGGCGCCAAAGAGGACTTTGAAGATAAAAGCAAATCCGCAACTACAACTCCGAAACTGAACACGCCTGAAGAAAGGAAGCAAGCCGCAACCACCGACACTTCAACTGCTAAGCACGAAGTGAAAGAGACCAAGGCGCCATCCTTAAAAAACAAAACCAATACGCAGGCAGCAAAGCACACAACCACAAAACCCGAAAAGAGAGTGGAGGTGCCAGTTGGTTGCCCAAAATACGCATTTAACTTGGGCATACGCGACAAAGCAACAGCCAAGTCGAAACTTGCCGGTATGGATGACCCTGCATATATTTTGAAACTTCGTACTCATATCAATCAAATATACGGGCTAAACCTAAAAACTATAGGTGACCTGGTAAATTTTTTGAATGATGTGTTTGTAGGTTGTTCTGTTCTGACAATTAAGAACGGACAATACGAAGTGCAATATAAAAATTGCAAAGGGGAAATCATTTGGGTGCCTTTACCAAAGGGGAGCTACACATTCTTTATCTATCAGGATATTCCATTTATGGCAGCAGCTCCTGGTGGTATTGAAGGCAGTGGCGGTTTAATTAGAAAAAATAATAACCCCACTGAACCGGAAATAGCACAAACTGAACCGAAAGTTGAAGTGATAGAAAACACTTTCTTCAAATCAGTCCGTACATTTTTTTCAGATTTTCTTGGCCACCCGGCAAAGAAACTGGGATTCTAAACCAATACACATATACAGAAAATTATACAACCGGCCCGTTTATTCGGACCGGTATTTTTTATTGCATCAATATGGGCGTCTGTGGCTGGAATTCCGGAGAGAGTTGCACTTTGTAACGATCATAACGCTTGAGCGTTTTTGTTCGGGCATCAAAGGTGACCTGGAGGAGCATGCCCTGCATTGTTTCAGGAGAAAAACCTTGGTCAAAAATAAAGTTCCCAAGCGAGTAGGCGATGAGGGCGCCGTTGTATGTTTCGAGTGACTGTGTGACGTGTGGATGTGCGCCGATGATGAGATTTGCACCGGCGTCGATTGCGCGGTGAGCGAGATCGGCCTGGCGGTCAGTGTGTTCCTGATATTCAATGCCCCAGTGGAAAGAAACTACGAGAACATCAACCTGTTTCTTCGCATTGGAAATTATTTTTTCAAAATCAGGATCGCTGGCCAGGAGAATACCTGACTGTGAATCTGTAGACTCAAGACTGTTAGGTCCGACATCTGTAAAGCCAAGGAAGCCGAATTTTACACCCTTGATTGTTTCAATAACTGGTTGCTCGGCTGCGCGCTTGTTATTGCCGGCGCCAGCGAATTTGAGACCGACCTCATTCATGCGGGCCATAGAATCATCAAAAGCTTCGCGACCCCAGTCTCCAACATGGTTGTTTGCAAATGAGAGTACGTCAAAGCCAGCAGATTTGATAATGTTCAAAACAGACGGATCCATGCGGAAAGAGTAAAGATTGTGAAGATCGGCTCCCTTATCAGAAACTGGACCTTCAAGGTTTGCAAATGCAAGATCACTGTCTTTGATGATGTTTAAATTCTTAAAGAGTTCCGAATAATCTCCGGCAAAATGTTTCTTCACTGATGCTTTGACACCGCGATCGAGCATGATATCGCCAACAAATGACATGACGATGTTGCTTGAAAGATCTTTGTCGTTTGTGATGGTGATGTTCTTGTTGCTGCCGTAGACGACGCGGCTCTTGATGAAGTTGAAGATCTTCATTGTGTCAGTATAGCGGTCGTTTGAACGGAGAACGATGATGGCGATATTTCGGTTGCCAGTTTCAGATAATGGCAATTTGAAGACGGCAACATTTGATTGTTTCGCTTCGTCGGTCTGGCCGCTTTTGCCGCCAAGATAACCAGGAACTTTCAAGAACTGACTGATGTTTTTCCAATAATGTCCTTGCGCGTTGTATGTCGGAACCAATGTGATATTCCAAATGAACGGTTTTTCTTTAAAAATGCTTTTGGTGAGCAGGAAAAGGTCTGAAGCAGTAGAAACATTTTTTGCCGAAAGACCTGACGGATCGTCATAATGTGTGCTGCTCATGCCAAGCGTTGCAGCAAGATCATTCATTTCTTTGAGGAATGTCTCGCGTCCGGCATGTTCGGCAATGATTTCTGCCGCGACATTGCTTGAAGGAAGCAGAAGAGGGTAAATTAGATTTGAAAGCGCAATCTTTTCGCCTGGACTGAATTTGTTGACGCTGTAGACTTTGGTTGCCTGTTTGGAAACGGTGGCAAATTCAAACTGGTTCATGGTGTTGATAGATACCAGTGCCGTCATAAGTTTGGAAACCGAAGCAATCGGATGTGCGACATCTTTGTTTTTTTCAAGGATGATTTCGCCCGTATCGAGATCTCCGACGATATAACTTTCGGCGGTAACTTTCGGCAACGTTTCTCCGGTGGCTGTAACGTATGTGGATTCGGATGAGATAACCTGAGGCTTGAGTTTGCTGTCGCTGTAAATCGAAACGCGAGTATCGCTGTCTACCCATTCATAAATAAGTTTGGCATTTTCAGTAGAAAGGCGAATGCCGCCACCGGTGTTATTTTTCAAAACTCGATTATCTTTGTCATGCGGCTCACCATGAATCATGTAATTACCGAAGAGATGCAATGTGTACGGGAAAAAAGCTCCAGCTTTTTCGGAATAGTAATCTTCAGCTGAATCGATAATCGGATAGCTACCGCCCGGGGTTTCCCAAAACGAACCAATTTTTCCCTTAGCGAGAATTTTCATTGGTTCGGTCTGAATTTGTCCGTTTTCATATAGAGTAACCTGCATGGTGATCAGGTTGGCACGAATGAGCTTACCAGTTGAGGGAGGAAGGAAAGAATCATCCGGAATGTTTTCGAAAGAAATGTTAACCGGTACGTCAGGAACTGGAGTTTCATTGTCGCTCGCTACTTGGTAGTTAGAGTCTGCTTGTGTAGCTGCGTTTGCCGCTCTACTTTTTTCTACATAGGAATGAATGCCGAAAAGACATACCGTAATCAAACCAAGGCATGCAACAAATGCCAATGGTTTCTTGTTGAATCTGATGAAGTTTGTCAGATATTCTCGCATAGTCTTAGAGTGCAAGGCCGTAGTCGATAACGCGGTCGGCCAGATCCGCTCGGAGCACTTTGATCTTTATCTGATCTCCAACTCGGAAACGTTTCTTCGTTTTCTTGCCGATCAATGCCATATCGCGTTCTGCCAAGCTGAAAAAGTCGTTTCCAAGTTCTTTCAATTGTATCATGCCTTCAGATTTGGTTTCGAGTTCCTCGACGAAAAGGCCTCGTTCGGTAACGCCAGTAATAACGCCGATATATTCTTCGCCGATGCGAGTCTGCATGTATTCTACTTGTTTGTATTTGATCGAAGCGCGTTCTGCTTCGGCGGCATTTCGCTCGCGCTCAGAAGCATGCAGCATCATCTTCTCGAAATGCTTCTGGTCCTTAGTTCTGATTGGTTTGTGGGTGAGAATATTCTGGAGTAATCGGTGTACAACAAGATCCGGATATCGACGAATTGGGGAAGTGAAGTGCGTGTAATCTTCAAAGCCCAAACCGAAGTGACCGATATTTTTTGTAGAGTAAATCGCTTTAGCCATTGAGCGTATCAACACGCTTGTGATCATATCCTTCTCAGGCGCATGGGCGAGTTCTTTGAGCAATTGGTCAAACATCTTTGGCTTCAACTTTCCTTTCGGCATAGTGTAACCAAGATTTTCGACGAGGTAGGTGAAATCGGCGATCTTGTCTGCGTCTGGAAGATCGTGAATACGGTACACGCCGATACCGTCACGCTTTTCTTCTTTTTTGAATTCTTCCGCTACCTTGCGATTAGCCAGGAGCATAAATTCTTCGATCAATTTGTGTGTATCGCCGCGGACTTTGCGAAATGCTTCGAGCGGAACGCCATGTTCATCGAGTTTAAACTTTACTTCGTCGGTATCAAGAATAAGTGTGCCATGTTCCTGGCGTTTTGCTAAAAGTCTTTTTGCAAGATTATTGAGGAGCTCAAGCTCGTTCAGCATCGGGCCTTCGCCAGTATCCAAAACAAGCTGAGCTTCTTCGTATGAAAATCGTTTTGCCGAATGAATGACGGTTTTTCCAAACCACGCATCAATCACTTTTGCGTCCGGTGTCATGGTCACGATTGTGCTCATTGCCAGTCGATCAACGTTTGGTTTCAAACTACAGAGATCGTTTGAAAGCGCTTCGGGAAGCATTGGAATCGTTCGGTCAACCAGATAGACTGAGGTACCGCGCGCAAAAGCTTCACGATCGAGCGCGGTACCCGGCTTCACATAGTGTGACACATCGGCGATGTGAATGCCGATTTCATAGTTTCCGTCTGGAAGTACTTGCACTGAAAGTGCATCGTCAAAATCTTTTGCATCGATCGGATCGATGGTGCATGTTGGTACTTTGCGCATATCGCGTCGGCCGGCTTTTTCCGCTTCACTGATGCCGCGCTTTTCCCAGTCTTGTGCTTCTTGTTCAACATCAGCTGGGAAATCAGAGGGGAAGCCGCGTTCAAGAGCGATACCCAGCATTTCTGCATTGTTGTTTCCCGGTTTGCCGAGAATCTTCGTTACCTTGCCCAATGGTTCAGCTTTTGCGTCTTTCCAAAGAATAATTTCACAAAAAACTTTTTCACCGCTCTTAGCGCCAAAGAGTTCATCTTTTGGGATGATGATTTCGCGGTACATGCGTGGGTCATCGGCTTTGAGTTGATACACGCCATCGGTCTGCTGAAGCACGCCGGTAAATCCAACTTTGCTTCGTGATAGAACTTTAGTTACTCGTGCAGTTCGGTAATGTTTTGTTTGCGCATTCAAAAGGATCTCGACGAGATCTCCATGGAGGCCAGTATTCAAATCTGCCGGTTCAACGCTGATCAATTCTTTCCAACCTTCAACGCGAACATTTCCATAACCGCGGGCAGAAACGAGCAGCGTTCCGGTGAGGGGAGCACCTGCTTTGTGTTTCGGATTGCCATGCTTGTCAGAATGCTTGCCGTGTTTCTTGAATGAGCCAGATTTTGCGCGTCCTTCGTGCCGGTCTTTTCTGCCAGAATGAGACTGTGTGCGGGAGTGTTTTCCTTTATGACCAGGGCCGCCCTTCTTTTTGGATGTTTGTTTCTTTTTCACTGCCTGATTGTACCATATATGAGTGTGTTCTAAGGCCTTAAAAGTTACGGGTTGACATCTAGGAAAATTCTGATAGGATAGGGCACATGTTAATGATCAGATTACAGCGCATTGGCCGCAAGAACGACCCAGCATTCCGAGTCGTTTTGACCGACCACAAAAATGCAGCTAAAAGCGGAAAGTTCTTGGAAGTATTGGGAATGTACAATCCAAAGCAGGGTACAAAGGCCTTCAATGGCGATCGTATCAAGGAATGGATGGGCAAGGGCGCACAGCTCTCTGATACAGTCCACAACTTCCTCGTTGACGCAAAAATTGTAGAAGGAAAGAAAGTAAACGTCCTCTCAAAGAAAGCTCCAACAAAGAAGCGAAAAGAACTCAAACAGGCATAAAAAAAGACGCGCTCCGGAAGGGGCGCGTTTTTGTTTGCAGCATAGAATTTGTTAAACGCTATGCAACCTGGTTAAAAATTTTATACGAAATAGAATCTGCTGGTAGTTCAAATGGTTCATCCTGATGGCCCATTTTTCTGCCTGGGCGTTCCTCTTTGCCATAGAGCAAAACTGAAAGCTTGGGCTCGATTTGCGAACCTGCATACATTGACGCTTCACTGCCAATAATATTGGTCATAATCCCGCCACTTACTGCATGCGGAACGAGTACAACATCCTCAGCCAAAATTGTGGCAAGCATGTTGAACTGGCTTACGGTGTGAGTATGACGTGTACCGTGACCACTATTGTGCGGACGCGGTGCCATTTCATTAAAGATAATAGCGTCAGTCTTTGCATCGTAGAAAAACTCAATACACAGAATGCCGGTCAGCTTCAAGTGCTGAGCAATTTTGTAGGCAATATTTTGCGCCCGTTCGTTGATGCTTTTTGAAATATTCGGACCGGGGAACGTTGTGGTATCCAGCAGTGTTGATTTTCCTTTTGGTGTCTCAACGCTTCTGTGCTTGTTCTCAAATGCGGGGTAAGCAACAGCATGGCCTTTTGAGTCCATGCCGATGATAACCGACAGCTCAAACTTAAAGTCCACAATTGATTCGATAATGCAGGGCAGCTTGCCAATTTCTTGCCATTTCTGCTTTAGTTCTTTTAGGCTGGAAACTTTCCATGTGTTATTGCCATCGTACCCGCCAGAACGTGTCTTTAAAATTACCGGAAAAGAGAAGCTGGTTGGTTCAGGCGATTCTGCTCCTGCCATTTCCTGATCCCATAGAAAGATTTCCTGCTCGGTAACGTTCCAGTACAGTGGGGTCGCAATGCCTAAGTTGCGAGCCATATTTTTTTCTTTCAACCGGTCTTGGCCGATTCTAATAACATTTGGCTCAGGGCAAACCTTGGTATGGTTTCTGAAAATTTCAAAAGCGCTAGCCGGAACTGTTTCAAATTCCGTAGTGATGCCGTCTTTGCATAATTTCGCAAAGCGGGTAAGTTCTTGCACATTATCATATTCGGCAATGATTACTTCATCTGCGAACTTGTGTGCGCAGCCAGTTTTCTCCCTGTCGTAAATGATAATTCTGCAGTTTTTGTAGGCTTTGCGTAACGCCTCGATAAGCATAAGCGCAAGCTGGCCTCCGCCAGTGATTCCAAATACTGTTTGCATATAGGTTTGGTCTTTTGGTTTAAGAGAGTGATGTAATTCCCATTACCTTACCACACAACCCAACTTTTTCAAGCGTTTCCATTGACTGAGTTGGCTACCCAGGGTATACTTGAAATAAGCAGTAGATTTCAGTCGCTTCTGCTTAGAATTACAAGTTTACATATATATAGAACGATATGATGGACGATAAGGCATTCCTCGAGTACGTTGTAAAAGCTTTGGTTGATAACCCTAATGATGTAAAGATCGACCGAACAGTCGATGAAATGGGCGTTTTGATCACTCTCACTGTCAATCCGGCAGATATGGGCAAGATCATCGGCCGCATGGGTAATACAGCAAAGGCTATCCGTACACTCCTCCGCGTGATTGGTATGAAGAATAACGCTCGCGTTAACTTGAAGATCAACGAACCAGAAGGTGGTACAAAGGCAGCAAACCCAACTTCAGC
>CAZHUT010000031.1:0-10564 GCA_964535545.1 uncultured Candidatus Saccharibacteria bacterium
TATGTCGCACCTTCACGCTTGATAACCATGCTCAATATTGCGCATGCAAAAATATCATCTGCATGAAAGCGCAGATTGTGGGTTGCTAACTTATACACTTTCTGTTCCATAGCCATATATTATTCCTCTGCTTCAAAATACTCAATAATAAATCCGACAATTCGCTCCACAAGCAAAAAGGCAATGATTCCCAACGCAATATAGAGCGCCACTCGCTTCAAGTCGTGTGAAAAGGCAAACGCAGCTGAACTGAAAAAATATCCAATAGAAAACATGATGACAATCCAAACAACCGATGAAATACTTTCGGCAAGCGCATATGTTTTTAGCTTCAAGTTCGTATATCCGGCAAAGATAATGGTGAAATGATTCAATCCATAAATGAATTTCGAAAAAAAGAGTGACCAAAATGGCTTTGACGTAAAATGTGGAAATACCATGTGCACACGCTTCTCAATAAAATCAAATGGCTTGTTTTTTGGAATGTATTTTTTTAGTCCAAAACCGATCAGGTATCCAAGAGTGCTTTTTGCTGCGGCTGAAACCACTGCAAGCGGCAGGGCCATTTCTATCGGAATAATTCTTGTATGAGCGAGAATACCAAGGACGATCAGAGCAATTTCCCCTTCCAACAAAATTGAAAGAACGACAAGCATATAAATACTGGCGTGATGACCGGCAAAATACATTGTCGCTGTCTCAATCAGATGCATGTTATTCGATAGCGCGTCCTGCGATCCAGTTGATGATAGAAACAATCAATGAACCCCAGAATGCGGCAGTGAAGCTTGCAACAGAAAATCCAGAAACAATATATGCAACTCCCCAGAAGAAGAGCGCGTTCAGGATTAGCGAAAAAATACCGAGAGTCAGGATGTTAATCGGCAGTGTCAGGATACTGATGACTGGTTTAATAATAGTGTTAATAAACGCCAAAATTGCGGCAACAACTATTGCGGTCAAAAAGGTATTTACATGGATGCCTGGAACGACATACTGTGACGCGATAACAGCAAGCGTCAAAATGAGCCAATGTAAGAGTATTTTCATATGCTTAGAACAATGAATCTACAACTTGTTTGACGACCGCACCGTCTGCTTTGCCAGCAAGTTCTTTCATAAGCATACCCGTGAGCTTGCCTGCCCCTGATTTGTCAGTGACGCCAAGTTCTGCTTTCTTTGCCTCTGCAATTGGTCGGACTTCTTCGGCTGACATAAGAGTTGGAAGGTATGCCTCAAGTATTGCGAGCTGAGCCTTGTCCTCATCGGCAAGATCCTGACGCCCAGCGGCTTCAAATTGCTGGATTGCATCCTTGCGTTGTTTTGCCGTTCGAGTGATAACCTTGAGCGCCTCCTCGTCGTTCAGCATGTCCTGCGGAGTGCGACCGAGAGCGACTGATTCATTTGTAAATGCTGTAATAAGGCCGCGAATAACTGTGAGTTTTACTGCGTCCTTGGCCATCATTGCTTCTTTAAGCTGGCCTTTGATTTGTTCTTGTAGTGCCATGGCTAGAGTATACCAAAAAGTATGATAAAATTCACCCGTATGCATAATTTTGTCTTTCTCGACACCGAAACCACAGGCACAGGCCCAAAGGATCGGCTCTGTCAGCTTGCCTTTAAAACACCAACAGAAACATTCTGTAAATTGTACAAGCCGCCACTTCGCATTCCGCCTGAAGCGAGTGCGGTTACTCATATCACCAATAAAATGGTGGCTGATTGTGATTCATTTCAAGAGTCAGAAGAGTATCCGCGTATCAAAGCCATGCTCGAAGATCCGAACACGATCATGGTCTGTCATAATGCCCAGTTTGACCAAGGCATGCTGATCAAAGAAGGCATTCATCCGACTCAGTACATCTGTTCGCTCAAAGTTGTCCGATTTTTGGACAAAGAGGCTCGCTTTTCTCAGTACAAGCTTCAATATTTGCGCTACTTCCTTGAACTTGAAGTTGAAGCTCAGGCTCACGATGCGCTTGGAGATGTGTTGGTGCTCGAAAAGTTTACCGAATATCTCTTAAAAGAAATGATTAAGGAATATGGCACCGAAGAAGCAGCCATCAAAGCCATGCTTGAGATTTCTCAGAATCCTATTCTTCTTTCATCCATCAACTTCGGCAAACACAACGGCAAAAAAATCGCCGATTTGGCGATTGAAGATCCGGGATATCTTGAATGGCTCCTTGCCCAAAAGATTCAGAAGCCAGATGGCGAAGAAGATTGGATTTATACGTTACAGTTTCATCTAAAAAAGCTATAATTCCTCTATGCAAAACGCACTCATCGCCCTTATCAGCATCGTTGTCGGCCTCGCCATTGGCGCTTTTTTCTTGCGCAAAAAGGAGGAGGAAAAGAAGGACGATGGGTCGCTCAGTCTCCTGCTCCAGCAGATCAACGAACTTTCTCGAACCGTAGATGCGAAGTTGGGCGAATCGCACAAGCAGGTTAATGAATCATTGCGACATCAGTCCACCGAATCAAATCGCCTTATCCGCGAAATTACAGAGGAGCTTACTCGCGTTTCCGAAGGTCAGAAGCAAGTGATGTCATTCACAGATCAATTACGAGATCTTCAAGATATTCTTAAGAACCCAAAGCAGCGCGGCATTCTCGGCGAATATTATCTGGAAACTTTATTAAAGAATGTATTGCCACCTGGGAGCTACGAAATGCAGTATGGTTTTAACGACGGCAATATTGTGGATGCGGCAGTGTTCGTAAAGGATAAAATTATCCCAATCGATTCAAAATTCTCTCTAGAAAACTACAACCGAATTTCTGAAACACGCGATCCTGCTGAAAAGGAACGTTTTGAAAAAATCTTTTTGAACGACCTCAAAAACCGAATCGTTGAAACTTCAAAATACATCCAACCAGAAAATGGCACAATGGATTTTGCGTTCATGTTCATTCCGCACGAAGCGATCTACTACGATCTAATCGTGAATAAAATCGGCGCAGCTGTCGGTGAAGATAACGACAACCTCATTCAGCGCGCTGCAAGCAAGTACAAAGTCATTATTGTTTCCCCAACTTCATTTCTCGCCTATCTCCAAACAGTGCTTCAAGGATTGAAGGCGCTTCAGATCGAAGAATCAGCAAAAGATATCATCAAGCGCGTCGGCGAGCTTTCTACACATCTTCAGAAATATGAAGATTATCATGCAAAGCTTGGTAATTCCCTTTCAACAACGGTGAACCAATTCAATATGGCATCAAAAGAACTTAAGAAGGTAGATAAGGATGTGTTGCGAATTACTGGCACGTCGCCGGAATTGAAACTTATTGAAGTTTCAAAGCCTGAACTTGAGGATTAGGTACGGAAGCCGAAGAGCCCACTATGTTTTGACGGGGTCGTGTGCGCTAAGACACAAAGCCCGGCAAGACATAGTGGGTTCGAAGGCTTTTTTACTTCAAAAATTCCGGCTTCAGTATTCCCTGCAATTCACTGAATGGAACAGAAACCTCAATAATTCCCGCCGCATATGGCGCAATAGAATATTGTGGGAAAATGATTGCGATTGCACTTCCATTGATTGCAAACGTCGAGAAGTTTGAAACGTCAGGGCCTGCGCTTTCGGCGAGCCACTCAGTGTTGATCATGCCATCAGTATTCTTTTCCATTGCATGCCTTTTCACAAGTTCAGAAAACTTTGTGACCGCTGCCTGATCTACAAATAGATCTTCAGGGGCAATAAGCTTGCCTTGTGTATTGTAAGTGTACGCATTAATGGTAGTTCCGCCATGAGCGCCACCGGTATACGTATACGTGTCAACGCGGTGAGTCAGGTACATGCCATTGCCATATGCTTTGTAGCTCACAACAAATGAGTACGGACTATCTGCCGTCGGGCCAAAGGCCATGACTTCACCGACGGGCGTAGAAAACCGAGCCGGATCATTATCTGCTTTAAACTTCAAAATATCAGAATCAATCCGTCCCTTGATATAATCAGATCCGACAACATCAACAGGATATTCGCCGCTAATTTCAAGCTCGGCTTTTGATGTATCTTTAAATTTTTGAGTTTTTACTTCCGAAGGATCAGGAAGTTTTTTGACTTGTTCCTGACCATTTGGAGTATTCGTTGCCGGAGGAGTCAGACTCGCCTTCCAATAGAGACAAAGAGCGGCTAAGACGACCAGGATGAGGAATAAAATGAGTTTTGCGTATGGCTTATTCATACCTTCAGTATACGCTTCTTATCCAGGCAACACAAAAACCACCCGAAGGTGGCTTGTGTGGATATCCGTTTACGCTTTTGGAGCTTCCTTTGAATCACTAGCTTCTGTATCGCGAATCTTTTCATCCTTCACTTCAGCATTTTGTGCTTCCGGAGTAGGATTTGCGCCAGCCTGGCCAGCTTTGTTCATCGCTTCGCCGATCTTTGAAACTGCAGCTGAGAGATCCTGGCTCGCCTTCTTGATTGCTTCAAGATCTGCGCCATCTTTCACTCCCTTGAGCGCTGTGATTTTAGCTTCAACTTCAGTTTTTACTTCAGCTGGAACCTTGTCAGCGTACTCTTTCATTTCTTTTTCGGCTGAGAAGATCATCATGTCTGCAGTGTTCTTCACTTCAACTGCTTCTTTCTTTTTCTTGTCTTCTTCTGCATGAAGTTCAGCATCTTTCTGCATCTTTTCGATATCTTCTTTTGAAAGACCAGATGAAGCTTCGATGCGGATTGTCTGAGTTTTGCCTGAAGCCTTATCCATCGCCTTCACGTTCAAGATACCGTTTGCATCCACATCGAATGTTACTTCAACCTGTGGCATGCCTCGTGGTGCTGGTGGAATACCATCGAGAATGAAGCGGCCAAGCGACTTGTTGTCAGCGGCCATAGGTCGTTCACCCTGGGTGATATGGATTTCTACACTTGTCTGATTGTCTGCCGCAGTAGAAAAGATCTGAGATTTTGATGAAGGAATTGTAGTGTTTTTCTCAATGAGTTTTGTTGCAACACCACCAAGTGTTTCAATACCGAGTGAGAGTGGAATAACATCGAGCAAGAGCACATCGCGAACATCACCTTTCAAAACTCCACCTTGCACAGCTGCACCGAGTGCAACTACTTCGTCTGGGTTTACAGAGAGGTTTGGTTCCTTACCGAAGTATGCTTTTACCGCTGCCTGAAGTGCTGGCATTCGAGTCTGTCCACCAACCAAGATAACTTCGTTGATTTCATTGATCTTAAATGGTGAAGCTTCGAGGGCACGCTTGGTGATCATCATTGCGCGATCGATGAATTCCTGTGTGAGGCCTTCAAGTTCTGCGCGAGTCATAGTTCGTACCAAGTGAAGCGGGCCAGCTTCGCCAGACGTGATGAACGGAACGTTGATTTCAGTCTGAAGCGATGTTGAAAGTTCAATCTTTGCCTTTTCAGCAGCATCATCGAGACGCTGTCGAGCAAGCGCATCCTTGCGGAGATCAATGCCATTTTCTTTCTGGAAACCATCGGCGAGCCAGTTGATGATTTTCTGATCGATATCCTTACCGCCCAAGTGCGCGTCACCGTCAGTAGACTTCACTTCGATGACATCATCACCAACTTCGAGGATTGAGATATCAAACGTACCTCCACCGAAGTCGAAGACTGCGATCTTTTCGTTTTTGTTCTTGTTGAATCCGTATGCGAGCGCTGCAGCAGTTGGTTCGTTGATGATACGCTTCACATCCAAGCCTGCGATCTTACCCGCGTCTTTGGTTGCCTGGCGCTGTGCATCATTGAAGTATGCCGGAACAGTGATAACTGCTTCTGTGATCGGTTCACCGAGACGAGCTTCAGCATCAGCTTTCATTTTGCCGAGAATCATTGCTGAAACTTCTTCTGGACGATACCACTTGTCGCCCATCTTCACTTCAACACCGCCGTTTGCAGACTTCTGCATATCGAATGGAACAGTTTTGAGGTCTTTCTGAACATCAGCTTCGTCAAAGTTGTGACCGATGAAGCGCTTTACCTGATAGATCGTGTTCTTTGGATTGGTTACGCTCTGACGTTTTGCAACCACACCAACGAGACGTTCGCCAGTCTTTGACTCAGCGACGATCGAAGGAGTTGTGCGCATGCCTTCTGCATTTTCCAATATTTTTGGCTGTCCACCTTCAATGATGGCAAAAGCCGAGTTTGTTGTACCGAGGTCGATACCAAGAATTTTTGACATATGATTTATAAAAAATTAATTATTTGTAAATGTGAACCAAGTTTGTTTTTCAGGTTCAGTTTCAATAAATTTTTCACCATCGAATTCAAAACAAAATTTACTAACTCTCGTGCGCTCTTTTACTAGTAACTTATCAACAATTTCATCGGCCATTTTTTCGAAGTCAGCATCTTCTCTAACTTGCCCTGGATTAGCGCTAACCACTGTCCCGCTAACAAGAAAAGCTACTTGACCACCCGCTTCGAGATCTTGCCATCTGATCATATTCAATCCATTTGTTTGAAATTTTGGTTTTATAAATGTATTCATAATATATATTTACTTATTTTCCGCGGTCGCGGAATCTATGTTGAATATTATATTCATCCATGATACTATGTCAAGCATGAAGAAAAATAACGATTTTTCAAAGAAAATCCTCAAGGTTTTATCTGAAAAACCCGCTATTTCCCTGCCCGAACTCGCGGAAAAGGTAGAACCGGCACCGAGCGATAAAAAGCTCGCCTACGCCATTACACGCTCTCTGAAGGGCCTTCGGGAGGCCGGTTACATTGAGAACCTGCCGTCAGGCCAGGGCGAATTCGCCCGATTGACCAAGGAAGGCAAAAAGAAGGCCCACAGCCTCAAATTGGAGGCCACAACTACCCTTCCAAGCCCGGTTTGGGATGGCTTTTGGCGTATTGTTATCCTCGACCTCCCCGAAGATCGCAAAGCTGAACGCGAATCACTCCGCTACCTCCTCAAAAAAGCCGGCTTTGTCTGTCTTAAAAATTCAGTTTGGATTTCCATGTATCCATTCGAGCACTTGTTCAAGAACATCAAAAAAGATCTGGGGCTGACGACTGAATTCATCATCTTTGTCACCAACACTATCGACGAAGAAACTGAAATAGAATTTCTCAAAACATTTCGGCAGTAATGATTGACACAGCGCGCATGCATGCTATCATTTCCGCAAATCTTTTAGCGTGAACGAAATCACTATCCAAATCCTGCCGGGACTCAAGACAGGAACATGCATCCAATCGAACAATGCTGAGCAAATCGGCATCGTCTACAACATAACCAATCCGTATTTCAAATGCGAACGAAACGGAGGCTTATACCCCGAACGAAAATACACTGCAAAAATCACCACCGAAGATACTGTCGAACTTACACAATGCATTACGCCATTTCTTGAAACATAGAAATGGCACTTTTTTTGTCTGAACTGACACAATAAAAGCCGGACGTGCCGGCGTTTTATTATTTCTTTGCAGCCTTGTCTTTCTTCGGCTTCTTTTTTTCTTTGCGACGACTGTCGTTTCCTTTTGCCATAAATAAAAAATATATTAGTTAGTGACCTGTGTATATTTTACCGCGACTTATTGTTTTAATGCAAACACACTGACGCGTGCAGGACGTATAACATGATCTTTGGCTTTGTATCCTTTCTGAATTACTTTCGCGATCTTGTGTTCAAGTGAAGCATCTTCTGTTTCGGTATTCTGCATCGGCTCATGAAGTGTTGGATCGAACGCATCACCTTCTTTTGCTGAGATTTCTTCGAAGCCATTGTCCTGCAAAGCCTTAAGGAGTTGCTGATGGATGTACTCAACACCCATGCGCCAGTTTTTGTCTACCTTTTCCCAGGCTTCTTTGTTTGCAAATGCCATATCGTAGGCATCAAGCGCAGGCAAGAGATCTTCTACAAAGCTCTCTTTGACCGAAGCAACAAATGTGCCCCGTCGAGCAAGATCTTCTTTCTTGTAATTCTGAAAATCCGCACGCTCACGCTGCCAGCTGGTCAGGTATTCCATGCTCTTTGCTTTTTCTTCCTTGAGATCCTTGCGGAGTTTTTTGAGCGTTGCCTTGAGGTCTTCTTCGCCATCAGCATTGAAAACAAACTCGACAATATCGTCGGTTTCTTCCTCTGGTTGAACCTCGAGTTCAGGTTCCTTTTTTACTTCTTCGTCTGACATACGGGAGTATTATACTGAACTTTGCGAAAGATTCAATATTATTCCTTGTTCTCTAATAAATCTACCCTTTTTGACAGACTATCAAATGCATACCATGGGACAAATCGTTCGTTAATTTCCCTTACCTCCTTTTTTAAATCATGTACGTCTTTACTAATTATTTTTACAGTAGTTTCAAGAGACTGCATTTTTGTACTTAATTCATGTTTAAATTCTAGAAATTCATTTTGTATACTTGCAAAACCTCGGGCAATCATGCCTGCAAGTTCTGTTGTAGTTATTTCATCTTTCTCTTTTTTCATACCTTTGGATTTACATTATACTGCTAATACTTAGAGTATAAATACCTGATATGAAGAAAAAATAAAATGATTATATTTACTTTACTCAAAACCTGTGTCACAACAAATAACTGGTAACGCTTCAGTAAACCATCCCGTCATCATTATGTCGAACCTTTATTAATATAAATATTTTGTATACCATAACAAATATTCGATTCAACCAGGACGGCGGAAGCTCATCTGGTTCAGGTTCAGATGATCGCGGCGGCTCACAGGGTGGTAATTCAAGCAATCAGAATGGCAGCGATAACGAATAATAAAATATAGGCGCATATCTCTCATTCAAAAACCTTCTGCAAGGAGGGTTTTTGTTTTTGTTAAGCCGAGATTCCAGCAACATATCCCGTAGTCCAGCACAATTGAAGCGAGTAACCACCGGAAGGACGGTTGATATGGAGCAAATCTCCCGTCACGAACATATTTTTGAGGATTTTTGACTGCATAGTCTTTGTATCAATTTCATCAAGCGTCACGCCTCCGTCAGCAACAACAGCGCGGTCAAAACCCATGAGGTTAGTCACCGTTACAGGTAATGCTTTTAAGAGATGCATAATTTTTTTTCGATCTTCCTTGCTAACGCTATGCACTTTAGTCTCGAAATTTATTTCCGGCAAAAGCGTCATGATCGCGTGCGAAGTCCCTTCCGGCGTAATTTCCTTGAAAACGCTCTTGAGCATTTTGTTTTTGTTTGCATCAAAAACTTTGAGTATGTGCTTTTCCAAAGTTCCATGATCGGTATCAGGATAGGCGTCGATTTCTGCGCGAACCCAGCCAGACTGAAGCAATTCTGAAACCTGCGTTGCGCTGTTCAAAATAAGCGGACCTGAAAGTCCAAAATGTGTAAACAATATTTTTCCTTTTTTAGAAAACTGCCGTTTGCCTTCCAAGAAGAAACTGATTTTCATAAATGAAAGCGAGACGCCGGCAAGTGATTTGATCCATTCTTCGTCTACTGCAAGCGGTACAATGGTCGGAGTCGGATCCTTGATGCTGTGACCTAGATCCCTGAGCCACTTAAAACCATCGCCGGTTGAACCGGTTTCGGGATGAGACTGTCCGCCAGTAGCAAGAATGTACGAGGTGGCATTGAATTCACCCTGTGCAGTCAGCACGCCGGTAATCAGACTATCTGCATGCAAAATTTTCTTCACCGGAGCATTTGTCATGACCGTTACTCCTGCCTTTTGAATTGCTTTTGTCAGCAGCGCGCACACATCAGTGGCTTTTTCTGTTTTGGGAAAAGCACGATTGCGAGCCTGAACGACAAGCGGCAATCCGCGAGATTCAAAAAAGGCAAATGTATCTTTTGCGGAGAATTTTGAAAATGGTGAGTGTAAGTATGGCTCTGCTTTGCCATAAATCTTCAAAAAATCACGAGTATTGAAATTAGCATTAGTGATGTTACATCTGCCGCCGCCGGTAATCTTGAGCTTCTCGCCGAGATGCTTGTTTTTTTCCAAGATCAAAACACGCTTGCCGTTTTCAGCAGCGGTAAGCGCGGCCATCATTCCTGAAGCGCCGCCACCGATTACGATTACATCCCAGACTGGTTTCATCTGTGATACTGTACCTTATTTACTGCAACAATAAAACCCCTTACGGGGCTTCATTGTTTACTGAGTAGTTTTGTCGCCTCCTCCAGGAACGTTGACGTCGATATGGAGACCCGGCTGCTCTGTCTCAGCCGGCTTTTTGTGAGTAGTCAGATACCAGACTCCAAAACCGACAACAAGGGCGATGATAACAACCAATAAAATGGTATTTGTATTGTTTGATTGCATAGTTTTTATCCTTCAATAATTCTTACAAGAAGAATTACGATTGCTACGACTAGTAATACGTGAATGAATGAACTCACGACATATCCTCCAACAAATCCGAGAGCCCAGAGGATAAGCAAAATTATTGCGATTGCTTCTAGCATGTGGGTTATTTTTATTTATACCAATAAAATCGGCCTGCACGTATATGACGGACAAAATGCCGTTATGTTTCAACAAAAAAGCCCCATTGCTGGGACCTGTTTGTATGGTTGCGATTAACGCTTTGACCACTGTGGAGATTTTCGAGCTTTCTTGAGACCGAACTTTC
>CAZHUT010000032.1:0-10217 GCA_964535545.1 uncultured Candidatus Saccharibacteria bacterium
ACCCAAAGATTACGCAAAAGCTTGATGAAAAAGTATTTCAGCCGATTGATTTGGAAGATAATGGTAAGGAAGTATACACAGAAATCATTGAAGGCGTTTCGCCATTTACCGTTCAAAATCTTTTTTATTCGTTTCGCACAACTTGGAAAGAAGACGATGTGCAACTCGATGTTGCATTTGTGGAACTTGTTGCGCTTGCCGAGAAAGTCCTAGAGCGTCTGATCATTCGCGCACGAGACAGCGAAGAGGCTCGAGTTCTGGTGGATGCTGTATATCAAAAAACAGAAGACAAGCGAGTGATCGTTTTTGATACAAGCATGCCGGCTGAAGAGGTGCTCATGGAATATCCTGAACCGCTTTTTATGGTTCTTCCAAACACTGATGGCGGATGGAGACTCGTTGGAGTTTCTGCTGAGCATAATTCATTCAAGCGACGCAAGGATATGCCAAAAGAATGGGCCGGTCTCATGAATGCCGATCTTGCAAAAGTCACAGGAGTTGAAGATGCAGTTTTCTGCCACAATGGCCTCTGGCTTGCCGTGGCAAAATCAAAGGAAGGAATTCTTAAACTTGCTAAATTGGCGCTCGAAGCATAAAGTAGAACTATGCCAGGCGGAATGGACAAATTGCCAAGAACTTCCAAAGTGAAAACTATGGAAGATGCAGAACGCGAACTCAATGAACGCGAAGGTATTCGTTCAATGAAACAAGATCGGAAGCTTGAAGAAATTCCCGGTTATGAAGAAATGCTTAAAAAATATTATGCATGGATCAAGCTTCGTGCAGAAAAGAGCGACGTGGTCAACAAACCCCTTCGTTTTTATCACTCAGACGCAGCGACTGCAAAGGCTCATGATATCAATCAGGCATTCGGTATGTCCGTAGCCACAGTTCCTCCTCCAGTGAAGATCGGGCCTCGATATGAATACCGCATTGTATTGGACGAAACAGGAATAAAGGCGACATTCAAAGACATCATGAACGAGCAAGGCAAATTGCTTGAATCTCAGAAAGGTATTGCGGCGTAAGCGGGCATAATAGCCCGTTTTTGCTATTTTAGATATTTTGTGTTAGAATAATTTCACTATATGGCATTCGTAGACGAAATCAGAATAACGGCTCGCGCCGGAAAAGGTGGCGACGGTGTTGTCCGTTGGCGTAAGGAAAAGTTTATTCCAAAAGGCGGGCCAGCTGGTGGCGACGGAGGTAAGGGCGGTAAAGTTATCGTTCAGGCTGTTCGCAATATGCACACGTTGGCAAAATACAGCCACAAGAAGCACTTCATTGCCGAAAATGGTTTTCCAGGTGAAGGACGCAGCAAGCATGGCCGTGACGGCAAGGATATGGTTATTGATCTGCCGATTGGAAGTATTGTAACCAACATTGATACAGGTGAACGTTTCTCGCTCGAAAAAGAAGGCCAGAAAATTACGCTTTTGAACGGCGGCCGCGGCGGTATGGGGAATGAATTTTTCAAAAGTTCAATTCATACAACTCCGACAAAATTTACCGTGGGCAAGCCTGGCGAAGAAAGTGATTTTGTTATTGAGCTTGAACTATTTGCAGATATTGGTCTTATTGGTTTGCCTAACGCAGGCAAGTCCAGCCTTTTGAATTCGATTACTAACGCTGAAGCAAAAATCGGTGATTATGCTTTTACCACACTTGATCCAAACCTCGGGGATTTTCACGGCTATATTCTCGCTGACATTCCAGGATTGATTGAAGGCGCAAGCGATGGAAAGGGTCTAGGTACAAAATTCCTGAAACATATCAAGCGAACAAAAAAACTGCTGCATCTCGTTTCATTTGAAAATGAAGTGGCAAAGACTGGTGGCATGATGAAAGTGTATAAGGAAATTCGCAAAGAATTGAAGGCTTACGGTCACGGTCTTGAAGAGAAGGACGAAATTATTCTCCTGACAAAAACCGATGTTGTTGAGGATTCAAAAATAATTGCAAAGAAAGTAAAGGAATTCGAAAAGCTCGGCAGGAAAGTGCTGACAATTTCATTGTACGATTCTGCTTCAATAAAAGCGTTTGAAAAGGAGCTCGTTACTCTCCTCAAGAAATAACCAAGGAGACATATAGTATTTTGTCTCGTCAAGTAGGATAATATCCTTATTTTGTATATACTTTCCCCATGGCGCAACAGTATTTCACTACTATCGGCTTGGAAATTCACGCTGAGCTCAAAACTAACTCAAAAATGTTCTGCGGCTGCAAGAACGATCCGGACGAAGCGCGTCCGAATGCCAACGTCTGTCCAGTCTGTATGGCACATCCAGGAACACTTCCGGTCATCAACAAAGAAGCAGTCAAAAAAGTTATCCAGGTAGGTTTGGCATTGAATGGCCAAATCGCTGATTTTACCGAATTCGATCGAAAAAACTATTTCTATCCTGACATTCCGAAAGCCTACCAGATCAGCCAATACAAATACCCGATTGTTGCAGGCGGCGAACTTGCAGGTGTGAAGCTTACACGCATCCATCTTGAAGAAGATACTGCAACATCAGATCATGAAAAGGGTGATTACTCACTTGTGGATTTTAACCGTGCTGGCGTGCCGCTCATGGAATTAGTGACCGAGCCGGTCATTCACGACATAGACACTATCGGAAAATTTGCGGGCGAACTGCAGACTATTTTGCGCTACCTGAATGCCTCTGAAGCAAACATGGAAAAGGGTCAGATGCGCGTCGAGGTTAACATTTCAGTTTCAACCGAAGAGGGGAAGTTTGGCGTGCCAGTTGAAGTGAAGAACATCAACTCATTCCGCGCGGCTGAACGAGCTGCACTGTACGAACAGAAGCGCATGATCGAACTTATCGAGGCAGGCAAAATCAATGAAATCGTCAAGGAAACTCGGGGCTGGGACGAAACAAAACAGAAAACATTTTCACAGCGCCGCAAGGAATATGCTGAAGACTACCGCTATTTTCCGGACCCAGATCTTCCAAAGCTCATGCTTTCAGAAGCATTTGATCTCGGAAAGTTGAAAGCGGAACTTCCTGAACTTCCATCACAGAAGCGACTTCGCTACAGCGAACAATTCGGCATCAAAGCAGAAGACATCGAAAATTACATCGCAGACTTCGATCTCGCTGCATATTTTGAAGATGTGGTAACTGAACTTGGCAAAGACAAGGAAAAAATCAAGATCGCATCCAATTACATCAACTCTGATCTTGTGGGTCTTCAGAAAAAAGATTCAAATTTTGAATTTCCACATGCACATCAGTTAGCAGAACTCGTTTCAATGATCACGGAAGGTTCAATTTCTTCTCGTGCGGCAAAAGACATGTTGGTCACGCTCAAATCTGAAGATCGTTCTCCGCGCGCAATCGCCGAAGAACGCGGCTTGATCCAGAAAGAAAATCCCGAGGAACTCCGCGAGATTGCGCAGAAAGTTATTGATATCAATCCAAAGATTGTTGCGGATTATAAGGGCGGTAAAGAAGCGGCGTTGATGGCGCTTGTGGGAATGATTATGAAGGAAACGAAGGGCGCTGCCAATCCGTCATTAGCAAAGAAGTCTCTCGAAGAGCTTCTTAAATAATGTTTTCATCAATTCTCAGTCTTTATATTTCCTTGATAGCATTTTCATCGCAAAATGCTCTTTGGGCGAAGCCGCTGCATATTCCACAGTGGCCATTCAGCATGCCGGCATCTGTAATGGTAACGGCTCAAAAGCCTGCAGCGACGGAAACGAAGAAAATTGTTCCGGAAAAGCTTGTTGACCTTGGCATTACTTTGCATCACCAGATCTACACACTTTCATGCGAAGCTGCTAGCTTGCAGATGGCACTTGAATACAAGGGTATTAGCAAAACTCAAGACCAGATCCTGGAGCAGATTGGCGTTAGCCAGCCATACAAGAGTTACTACAAGGACGGAACAATGATCTGGGGTGATCCAAACCTCGGCTTTGTTGGCAATGTCAGCGGTCTTTTTTCAACTCCTGACGCGGGAATGTATGGGGCAACAGGCTGGGGTGTGAATAAAGACCCGATTGCCCGAGTCGCACAATCCTACCGGCCTGCAAGCGAGGCTTTTACAGGTTTTACGACCAAGGATGTGATTAGAGAGCTTGATGCGGGTAATCCACTTGTATTTTGGCATGTTCCTGACTCGTATGCGGCCGGCAGCATTAACTATCAAACCCCAGAAGGCAAAACAATTAGATTTTTCCGCAACCATGTGGCCGTCATTTCAGGCTACAAGATCGTGGATGGCAGCACGTTTTTCCTTATTTCCGACCCGCTCTATGGCGAATATACGCTCACAGAAAGCACACTGGCACGACGTATGGCCAAGTATGACGGCGATGTTGTAGTCGTCAGATAAAAAAGGGTATAATGGCCCTATGAAAACAATCAAAGTTGCCGTAAACGGCTTTGGCCGAATTGGCCGTGCATTTTTTAAATTAGCTTGGGAACGTCCAGAAATTGAAATCACAGTCGTTAATGATCTGGGCTCACTTGAATCTTTGGCATATTTGCTCCAGTACGATACCGTCTATCGCAAATGGAATCACACAGTTACACATGACGGCAACGGTTTGATAATCGACGGCAAGCCAGTTAAATTTATTTCAGAAAAAGATACAACAAAACTTCCTTGGAAAGATCTCGAGATTGACGTCGTTGTTGAATCAACCGGACTTTTTGCGGCATATGACAAATCCGAATTTCATATTACTCAGGGCGCTAAACATGTTGTCATTACCGCTCCAGCACATGATGTAGAAGATGAAGGCGTAAAAGGCGAGACAATTCTCGTCGGAGTAAACGAAGACAAATTTGGCGTTTGCCCAATTACTTCAAATGCATCATGTACTACTAATGCCGCTTCACCTCTGATTGCAATCCTGCATGACACAATTGGTATTGAAAAAGCATTGCTCTCAACAACACACGGATACACTGCAACTCAGGCTCTCGTTGACGGCCCAAGCAAGAAAGACCTTCGCGAAGGACGCGCTGCAGCTCAAAATATTGTTCCAAGTTCGACTGGAGCTGCAATCGCAGTGACTGAAGCTTTTACTGATCTCAAGGGACTTTTTGACGGAATTTCTCTTCGCGTCCCAGTTCCTGCAGGATCAATTGTGGATGTTACATTTATTGCGAAGAAAAATGTTACGGCTGAAGAGGTTAATAAAGTATTGAAAGATGCTGCTGCAAGCGAACACTGGAAAAATATCTTTGCCGTTACTGAAGAACCTCTAGTTTCATCAGACATTCTCGGCGAAACACATGCTTCAGTAGCAGATCTCGCCATGACACGTGTTGTCGGAGGCAATTTAGTCAAAGTTTTGGCTTGGTATGACAATGAAATGGGGTATACGCACACCTTAGTTGAGCACGTAATTAAGGCCGGCCAGAACCAATAACAAGCTCTGATACTTGACAAAACGGCTTTTTTAGGTTAAAAATGCTAAAAAATACATTTTTAGCATGAAGAGGATAGTTTTCTTAGCGATACTTTTCTGTGTCGCGTTTTGCAATGCTTCTGCCCAGTCTCAGACTGTGGCTAGCACAAACCCGTCTCCTGGCGAGGGGGTACTTTCAGTTTTGAAGCGGATGTTGCCAACAACCTCATTTTCAAAGCTGTTTACTAACACCAAACAGAGCGGATGGGCTGACAGTGATGCCTGGATTTATCCGAGCGATGAATTTCAGGTGCAGGTTAATGGTAGTGATACGAACATAGTTATCGTACGTAAAGGTGTACAGAAGAATGTATTTGCATTCTCCGGTATATCTGCAACAGTACCTGCTCAAACAGTGTCCACATTGCCTATGCCTGCAACCACCAATCTGCAACGTGGATTGTTGGTAAGTTCACCCAGTGGCCAACAAGCGCTGGATATCGATTTTGATGCCAACAACAACGGTGTGATAGATGAACCCGAGATGGTGGCCTTCAGTAATTTTATCCATGGTGAGAATATTGCCTGGAATGAAGTTGCAGAAGTTTTGGGTGTAAACCCAGATAGTGTACAAGCAGTAACCGTTAGGTCATGCATGCCGGTTTCATTTAACATGGTAGGCGATACGACTTTGCCGGGCACTGTAACCATCACTGAATCATCACCGCTGTTTGCCGCACCACACATTGTGAAGCAAATCGGCACAAACATTCGCTACTGCCTAGCGCGCGGTGATACGGGAGCACCTGTAACCGAACTGCAGCTTCTGTTGCGATTGTTGTTTGCCGACACGCCTGTTGATGGAGTGTACGGAGAAGCTACGGTCGCTGCCGTCTATAAACTGCAGCAGCAATACCATTTGTACAAAGATGGTAAAGCTGGGCCACAAGTGTTCCGCTTGTTCGGACTTGGGCCATTCCGTGATCCATATCATGGGTCGTATAGCTTTTACATCCCACCTGAGAGATCAGCACCCGCACCGACATCGCGAACCGAACTTTCGGTAAGTGTTTTGGTACGGGAATACGGACCGCAAATACTCATGGGTGATTCTGTTCATCAACGTATTGTGGTAAAGGCATGCGAATTGAATGCGCAAGCTCGTATCCCGCTTATCGACAAGGTGAAAAGTAAAAGTGTAACGCTAACTTTCGGGTATCTACCCGATGGTGAGCCTACGGTGCTATTCACACCCAATGCATATGGCCAAGAAAAAGATTCGCCAATATTAGCCACAGGCTACGCCCTCGTAGTTGGTGGTGACCATCAAATTATCTACCGAGAGTAGATACCGTATAGGAAACCTATCCTACAGTATATACATCCCCGTAAGCATTGCTTCGGGGATTTTTTGCTTTCTGGCTGGTTATTATTTATACTCTGTGAATATGAAGATATATTTGGCCACTGACCACGCAGGATTTGCTCTTAAGGAAAAAATAAAGACATTTTTAGGGACTCTTCATCACGAGGTGGTAGATGTAGGTGCTGCTGAATTTGCTCAAGACGATGACTATCCTGACTATATTCGCCCAGCTGCTGAGTCAGTTGCAAGAGATGCAGGAAGCATTGGCATCATCTTTGGCGGAAATGGCCAAGGTGAAGCAATCGTTGCAAATAAGACACGGGGGATACGCGCTGCGGTATTTTACGGAGAGGTTTTGCCTGTTGGAGCAGTCGATGTGGACGGAACTGAAAGCAAAGACCCGTATGAAATTGTGAAGCTCTCACGATTTCACGATGACGCAAATATCCTTTCAATAGGATCACGATTTGTCGACGAAGAAAAAGCCCAGAAGGCCGTAAAAGTTTTCCTTGATACGCTCTTTTCAGGCGACGAACGCCATATTCGACGCATTAGTAAGATCGAACAATAGATATGATTGAAGTAATCCCCGCAATACTGCCGGTAACAATAAACGAGCTCCGCACCAAAGTGGCACTCGTTAAAGATTTTACAAAATACGTTCAGCTTGATATGTGCGACGGTGTTTTTGTACCAACTCGTTCTTGGCCGCAAAACGGCAAAGATCTTATGGCGGTAGAAGAAATTTATACTGAAGAAACTGGTTTGCCTGGATGGGAATCCGTAAATTATGAATTCGATCTAATGGTCAAAAATGCATCATCGAAATTTGAGGATCTGATTAAACTTGGGCCAAGCCGTATGGTCTTTCACCTAGAAGCTGAGGATAATTTGCTAGCTTTTTTTGAAAAGCTTGATCCTTACTACAAAAGCAACATTGAATTCGGTATTGCGATTAATACAACAACCGATCCAGCGCTCCTTCGGCCGTTTTTGGAGCATGTGAAATTCATTCAGTGTATGGGAATTGAGATTATTGGAAAACAACGACAATCATTTGATGCACGCGTTCTTGATCAAATTACAAAGATCAAAGCCATGGCTCCGGAAATGATCGTCAGCGTGGATGGTTCCGTAAATGCAGACACGGCGCATGATCTTGTTGTTGCCGGTGCAACACGCCTCGTGATTGGATCAGCTATTTTTGATGAATTAGATACAGGTTCAGCTATTCACAGTTTTCAAAATATCACTGCCTAGTGGTATACTTAGTGCATGCAAGAACTAACTGATGTGCAAATCAGTGATTTGGCAATCAAGGCGAATGAAATTCGTGAAAGCATTATTTCAATGCTGCTCGAGGCAGGTTCGGGACACACAGCCGGCCCGCTCGGTATGGCGGATATTTTTACATTGCTTTACTTCCACGCCCTTAAACATGACCCGAAGAATCCTTCATGGCTAGATCGAGATCGTGTAGTCCTTTCAAACGGTCATATTTGTCCTGTGTTGTACGCCACCATGGCACATGCAGGATATTTCCCGGTAACCGAACTCAAAACATTGCGCAAACTGGGATCACGGCTGCAAGGCCATCCGCATCGCGAGTATTTGCCGTTCGTCGAAACAAGCTCAGGCCCGCTAGGATCAGGACTTTCACAGGCAACCGGAATGGCTTTGGCAGATCGTATTGATCAGGGTCAAACTTCGCATAAAATTATTTACGCTCTGCTTTCCGATGGCGAACATGATGAAGGAAATACCTGGGAGGCAGTATTGCTCGCAGGAAAAGAGAAACTTCACAATTTGATCGCAATTATCGACCGTAATAACATTCAGATTGACGGCTATACCGAAGACATCATGCCGCTCGGAGATCTCGCAAAAAAATACGAGGCATTTGGCTGGCATGTTCAGGAAGTGGATGGTCATGATTTCAGACAGATCAATGCTGCAATCAATACGGCAAAAGCTGTGACCGACAAGCCATCAGTGATCGTGGCGAGAACAATACCTGGAAAAGGTGTACCGGAATTTGAATACGACTTCCATTGGCATGGTAAGGCTCCGAACAAAGAGGAAGCGGCAGTTGCTCTGGCTGAACTCAGAACACTGGGCGGAAAAATTAAAGGCGAGCACAAGTAAGTTATGGAAAAAGTATTCGGTCACCAGATTAAGACAGTCGAGCAGCTTAAGGCATTTATTACCGGCCAAGTTGAACGGGCAAAATCATTGCCAATAAAAGACGAGCTATACTCCGAGCTTGAAAAGGAGCTTACTGATCTTGTATTAAAGCAAGAACTTACCCCTGAAGAGGAGGCACGCGCAGAACAAATTGCTGATTGGTTCAACGATGCAACCATCAAGGCCGAAACTCTGGTAGATTTACGGATGGCACTCGAAGAACTTGGCTGTGACGAAGACTACATAAAATATGTTATTGAACATGAAAATGCGCATGGCAATAAGGCTTCTTCGCTCAAAGCGAATCATTACGGATATGCTCTAACACTTTCGTATGACGAAGCCGAAGATTTCTACATAGTACACCCACTGGCTATGATCAATATGCCTTCCAGCTGGTCGGAATGGAGAAAAAACCGGGTTCACATCGCATGCACACGAGCGCCTGAAGACTACGGAAATGAACTTTCCCAGAACGACTCAGATTGTCTAATTGCCCTTACCCGCGTGAAAGCTAATCTAAAAAAGAAGTTATGAGAACTACTACGCGTTTCATTCTGTATCTGATCTCACTGCTGTCTATCGGTCTATCTCTGATCGCTCTCAAGTCAATCGTTGATCTGATGAACCCAGCGGCTTGCAACAATATTTGGAATACACATGTCTGTCCAACGCTGGTAGTCATTCCGCCATCTCATTACTACCTGCCATTTGTTTTTTTCTTTAGTCTCATAATCGTGTCGATCGTGTCGTATAAACTTGCACGTCATCTCAAAAAATAATATGTGGAATCAGCAAAGAGAAGTAAAAAAATATCTTGAAGAACGTGGTTGGACTGAAAATGTTCCGGCTAATTTGGCCAAGTCTATAATGATTGAAGGCGCAGAATTGCTTGAGCATTTTCAATGGAATCACCGGCCAAAAGAAGAAGTTCGCAAGGATCCGAAATTGGTAAAGGAAATTTCTCACGAAATGGCTGACATTATTATTTATGCCCTGGATCTTTCAATTGCGCTTGGCATTGATCTCGAAAAAACTGTTACCGAAAAGCTGGAAATCGTCAAAAAGAAATATCCTGTGAAAGAGGTCTTACATAATAGCGACGCATATTATAAAATAAAGAAGGCATACCGAGCGAAAAAATCATGAACATCAAACGTGTACCAAAAGGATTTCTGATACGACTAGATCAAGGCGATGAATTGTTTTCATCACTCCAGCTTTTTGCCGATCAACACCACATCCAATCAGGATATGTGTCAGGTACTGGCATGGTCCGTGAGCTCGAACTTG
>CAZHUT010000033.1:0-10160 GCA_964535545.1 uncultured Candidatus Saccharibacteria bacterium
AGGATCGTTCGGGCGCATCATTCTTCACTATTTCTCTTGCCGCACAATTGCATGCGGTTGGAAATAAGTTGCTCATCTTCACGGCCTTTCAAATGGCGCGGGAGGAATTTATGAATCAGATTGCGGAAACTTCGGACAAAGTGTTTTATCTGGAATCAGAAGATGATTATGAGAAGGCTAAAGAATTCCAGACAATCATTATCAAAAGCGGTAATGTAGATTTATTTATGAAAATACTTACTCAGGTTTCGGATCGGATTGTATTTGTGAAAAATATCGAAACCATTGATCAGGATATTTCTGCGGAACTCGTGAAGCATCCTTTCGTTGTTTCGGGCGATCTTGAAGTTAATCCAAAACAAAATAAGTGGCTGACATATCAGTATGCCGGAATGATACTTTTTTCTCCGACTATTAATGCCGCATTACCTGCGCTGGTAAAATATCAGGCGTTGTTTATTACAAGTGGTTCTGATCAAATAATTGCATTGAGTTAATTGTATGGATAGAAATTGCCAGGATTGTAAAAAAGAATTTCTGATCGATTCCGAAGATCAGGCATTTTATGAGCGCATGAAAGTTCCGCTGCCAACATTTTGTTCGATGTGTCGTTGGAAGCGCCGCGCTGCATATCGCAATCAACACAAAATGTTTCGCGTGAAGGATGCATTTACTGGCGAAATAATTTTCTCGCTTTTTCCGCCAGAATCTGGCCGCAAAGTAGTAACTCAGGAAGAATGGTTTTCAGACAATTGGAATCCAATGGATTATGGGCGCGATTATGATTTCTCCAAAAACTTTTTTGAGCAATTGTTTGAATTGCATAAAGAAGTGCCGGTTTACAATTTGAATGTGAAGCAAATGGTGAACAGTCCGTATGCTGCCAATGCTTCATATCTCAAAAATTGCTACTTGCTGTTTAACTCAAATACTTCAGAAAATTGTTTGTATGGAAATGCAGTGGATGTTTGTCGCGACTCTTTGGATAATTCAAACATCAATCATTGCGAACGATGTTATGAAGGATTTTGGCTGCAGAATTGCTATCAGTGTTACTACACCATCATGAGTGTTGATTGTCGCAACATGTGGTTTTCACGCGACTGTTTAGGCTGTACGGATTGCTTTGGTTGTACCAATTTACGAAAGGCTTCGCACTGTATTTTCAACAAGCAGTATTCAAAGGAGGAGTATGAGCGGATTTTGGGGGAAATGAATTTGCACACAGAAGCGGGGGTTCGCGCGGCTCGCTTCGCGAGCCGCGCCTTCTGGAAGACGCAGCCACACAAATACCATCAAGGTCTCAAGAACCTGAATTCGACTGGAAACTACGTTTCACACTCCAAAATGGTAAAGGACAGTTACCTTGTCCGTGACAGTGAAAACCTGCGTTACTGCCAAAATATGCTAGTTCCAGGCAACAAAGACTGTTACGATACCTCATTTTGGGGCGAGAAGACTGAGCTCAACTATGAAACAAGTGTCTGTGGTGAGAACTCATATAACCTTAAATTCTCTTGGGATTGCTGGCCGAATGTGCGTGAAACAGAGTATTCCCTGCATCTCAAGTCCTCATCTGACTGTTTTGGTTGCGTTGGGCTTAAAAATGCTAAGTACTGCATCCTGAATAAGCAGTATTCCAAGGAAGACTACGAAAACCTTGTTTCACGCATCAAAAAACACATGGACGATATGCCATTTTTCGGTAAAGATGGCTGTGTTTATAAGTACGGCGAGTTCTTTCCAATCGACTTGGTTCCCTTTGGCTACAACAATTCCCTAGCCCAAGAACACTTCATCTACTCAAAAGAGGAAGCTGAAGCCAAGGGTTACCCATGGATTGAGGTTGATCGCGGAAGTTACACGATTACCGTGAAAGCAGCTGATCTGCCGGAAAGCATTGATGAGGTGAAAGACGACATCCTGAAAGATATCATCGAGTGTGAAACATGTCAGTACGCTTTCCGTATTATGCCTGATGAACTCACTTTCCTCCGCCGTGAAAGCTTGCCTCTTCCCCGTCACTGTAGCGATTGCCGCCACAAGTATCGAATGGAAGATCGACTGAAAGCAGACCTTTACGATGGTCATTGTATGTGTGTCGGAACAAGTGATGAAACACATCAGTATCAAAATTCAGTTTCCCACAGTCACGGTGAAACGCGCTGCGAAGAGACCTTCATGACCGGCTACTCCCCTGATTCAGGTGCAATTGTGTACTGCGAAGGTTGCTACCAGCAAGAAACCGCGTAAAAAAATATCCCGGGCCGTTACACAGTAACAGTCCGGGATAAAATATTTATGAAGAAAATCTAAAGAAAGCGTGAAACGCTACTCCGGTTTTTTGAATGTGAACGTAACCGTCGTAACTCCTTCTACGGGTTTGGTGAAAAACATTTTTACGCGGGAACCTGGGGCAGGTTCCGTACTCGTACCTTTCAAGGCCAAGCCAAGGGCATCGTAAAATTCCTGTCCTTTAGAGCTTATGGAGTCTTCGATTGTCCGTATGGGTCCGTTAAGGTCTTCGACTAATGCAGCCTGTTCAAGGATTCTTGCACCGATGGCATCATGAACAATTTGTAAACTGTCGCTTAAACTAAGCAGGCTGTCGATAGTCGGAGGGTATTCGGTTGATTCTTCCTCGGCCAGGTTGGAGATGATTTCGTTTACTTTATTCATCTCGGTTTGTATTTCCTGCAAGGAATCGTTCTCGTTATTAATCATTCCGAGATAGTGGTCTTGAACGCGGATTATGGAGTCCTTCAGTGCATACAATTTTTTGATGGTCTGAATGTAGGGCGTCCACCTGCTCACCTGTATGGTGGTAGGCTTGTGGCGAATTTCCACGTTAAGTGAATCTTGTCCGTACGCGGCACAGGCAGTTACAATCACTGCGAAGAGTAGTAGTGTTCTTTTCATTTCAATTGTTTTGCCATACTCTACCATGAAATGAAAAATTGACAATTTTCCTAGAAACGGTAACGTAAAGAAAAAACCACAGCATGAACCGCGACCTTGAAATTAAGTCCCTGTCTGGACCATTAACCCCGAATGATGTGCTGAACATCGCCAAACAACTGGAAGGCAATATTGAAGTTTCGTTTACAAGCGATGACGAAGACCATATCTATTATGGCGAGTTTGATATCAAAATATCGCTTGCCGAAATTTACGCCATGATGAACTGTACTGCCGTACCACTTGTTCCCGATGCTAACCATATGGATCGTTTCTATGATGAGCGTGAATTCAGGTGTTTAGTTGTCCATCAGCCACACTATACAGTGCACCTTGCCGAAATAAATTTTAACAACAAGAAGATGCGGTTAGAAAACCTTTCTTCAGAAATCACTGTTGATAAAGAGCTACTGTTCATTTTCTTTGAAAAAGTTCCAGCTGTAATGATCGAGTGTGAGGTATTCCTGAACGATGAGTCAGAAATTCCTTCTACTATTATATTGTTTGATCAGTTGTTGGATTTGTTGGAAGAAGAAAAGGCTGATGAAACATTCGATTATATTGATCCGAACTCTGTTATAACTATTACTGGTTTCCAAGGAGGAACAAGCAGTAACAATTAATTTTTGTATATATATCTATCTACATAAAATGCCCCCATATATGGAGGCATTTTTTTTTTCTTACTGAACTTCGCGCTGGTAGCACGGTTCGCAGTAGATAATCTCTGGTCGGTTTGGAGCGTAAGTTGTTTCAAATTCTTGCTGACAAATGCCCGCATGGTCATGGTTCCCTTGGGTACACATGCATGATCGATGCCAAAGTTTTCTCCCATTGCGTTTCGCGATACGAGCTTGGTGGCGACATTCAAAATCCTTTCTCGGAATCGGCAAATGCATTTTTCGGTAGAAATCGAGTTCGGCTTGGGTTAGACGGAAATTTTTGTTACATGATTCGCAGACCAAAATTTCCTGAAGGATACTGTTCGGAACTTCTTCAATAGTTTCTGGCATCTTTCCCTTTTGAATTGTCTCTTTTCCAAAAGTACCACCCGCTTCTTCTCGCCACTTGAATCCCTGGGCCAAGGCCTGTTCCTTGGTTAACGGGAAAAAATCTTGTGCCAATGCTTCGTTGTAGCAGAAAGGCGCGATTGCGGGATCAAAGAATTGCCCGTAATCTTTATCCGATTTCATCTGTTCGTCTATTTTCTTGCGCAACTCCAAATATTCTTCTTTGGAATATTCTTTATTTAGAATCATGTATGAACCCTTTCGAACAGCTATACAGCCTAGCGCATTCGACAAATGATGGCAGCTTTCACAGTATTCAACTTCGTTGCAATAGAAGACGAACGCAGAATTTTTTAGTCTACTTCCTTCAAGAGCACCCATGATGTTGTAGCCAAACGCTGGTTTATAGTAGTAGTTATTGCAATCCATGCTGTCGATAGGACTTTCTGTGTCTGTCATGTATGAGCAATTTTTTGCATCATATGTATCGAAAAGCATCGTGCCATCGTGGCAGTTATGAAGATAATCACCCGTAACGTTATGGCACTTCACCTGAGAAGAATATTTGCGAATCGCTTTACTCTTCAGTTCTTCAAACTCCTTCTTCGCCTTTTCAATATTTTCATAGCTCGATAGAATTTCTTTTTTCTTCTGCTCAAATTCTTCTTTCGAATATTTTACGTTTAAGATTGAATTTGACACGTGCCGTCCATTTGTACAGAAAATACTATTCTGACTATCCCGCATGTTATAACAAAACAATAAGTCACTTGATGATTGGCACTGTTCGGAAAACATGCAATTGAAGCACTGTCGGCAGTCTATACATTCATAACACCGTTCTGACTCATGCAGGAATGCGCAGTCTACACATTGCTTGTCACGCTGAAGCAATCTACCGTAGAGGCAGTCTTCGTTGTAATCTGCTGCAAATATCAAATAGCAGTCTTTGTTTTCAGCTGAGCCATTCGTATAGTCACTCCGAACATTATTGAATGCCATGAGACTAAGGCGTGGCACTTTATGTTGCAAAGCCCGGTATTGGTCGAAGAATGATTTTGTGAAATCATAATCCTGGCCGTAACTTTTCGGATCCCAGTTATCACTCCACCAGCATGTGTGGCAGTAGACAGTATATAGCGATTCCGGTGAGTACACAGAAATCATGTCCTTTTTGCACAGATCGCATGGCCGTTTATAAAATGTTCGTTCGTTGCGGAATACTAAGCGGCGCTTCATGCGACAGTCCGGGCAGTATAAGGGGTCCGGGCTTTTCATCTGTTCATAGAAGATTGTATCTTCAGGACGAATCTCAAATTGTTCGTTACAAGTTGCGCAGGTAGTCATATGTTTGAATGTTGATAACTAAGTGATTAATGGAGATCGGGCTTTCGACCACTTCCAGGCGGCAGTATGACCGCAATGAAAATTAGGATTACGACTATCGTTGTAATTATCCTTACTATGTTCATGTATCACATTATAGCAATTTGAAATTAAATGTCAAGAATAATCGTCAAATAATCTTCAATTTAGCTTAAATTTAAAGGTTATTTTAAACATATAATAATTTTTGTGGAAATTAATTGACACAAATACAGCTTATCCTGTATACTTAAAGCATGAAAAAAGGAATTTCATCGAAATTGGAATCAATGTTGCTCTTAGTTGGTTTCTCAACAAAAGAAATATGTGTATATCTTGCCCTTTTGGAGCTTGGAAAAGGAACTGTTTCGCAGATTGCTCGAAAGGCAGGAATTAACCGTACAACAGGCTACGATATCTTGGACGGGTTGGTGGTAAAGGGAGTTGTTTCAATTTCTGGCAAGGAACCAAAGCAGGAATACATTGCAGAATCTCCTGAAGCGATTAAGAAATACATCTCCAGAGAAATTGAAAATAAGAAGCAGGCGTTGGCGGAAGTTGAAACTATAGTCCCCGAACTAACAACACTGCATAACAAAACTGCGCGGCCAAAAGTTTTCTTTTATGAAGGTAAAGAGGGTTTGGAAAAGGTATATGAAGACACTCTCTCTTCTCATGAGGAAATTCGTGCATATGCCAGTGTGGAGGATATTCAGCCGACACTCCCCCATTATTTTCCTGAGTATTATAAACGCCGTGCGAGAAAAGGAATTCGTATCCGGGCGATATTCCCAGAGTCGGAGGATGCACGAGAGCGAGCTAGTTTGGATTTGGAAGAGATTCGCCAGTCCCTCATAGTTCCTGCAGATAAGTTTGGTTTTCATCCTGAAATTAACATCTATGACAACAAAGTCATGATCGCCTCCTGGCGCGAAAAGCTCGGTATCATCATCGAATCAAGCGAGATTGCCGATGCGATGAAGAAGATTTATGAGCTGGCGTGGGCTGAAGCAAAGCGGCTTGATAAGGATTTGCGGTAGTTGAGCAGATGTTTTCTGATTGAACAGTTATTGAACCGCAGTTTATTTTTTGATACTGTGTAAGGAAATAGTCCCTTATGCTTAAACCATGGATCATGACGTACGAAAATGCGTACGCGCTTTGTTGCCTGCTTGGTGGCCACCGAAAAACAGTTGAAGTTGCAAAGAATCAGTTCGGCCTGCCGTTCATCGGATGCTTTTCGCTCTATACAACTCCGATCGGAATTCGCCACGTACTTCCTCACGCGATTATAATCACCGTAAATGACGACCCAATTAGCTCACGCTACTTTTCAGTTTTTTATTTCCATCCGCGGGACACGCAAATCGAGTGTTACACATACAACTTGGCCTTGAAACGCATTCTCTGCGCGTCATACAAGATAAAGGTATATACGCCGGTGTATATTTTTTATGAAGGTAAATTTAACATGACGCAATATTCCATCATGGAAGGTTCGTCAAACCCGTATACTACTGTCTGCGTATTTACTCCGCAGCAACTGCTTATTGATTTTACCGACAAAGGTTGTACATTTATGACTCCGCCACATGGAAATTGATGCGCAGCGCGCTTTTATATCCGCCCACAAAAGCGGATTTTTTTTATTCCGGCTTGCCCAATTGCATGCAACTTGCTACAGTGGATATATGTCTACACAGGCACGCACAATCTCAATCATCTCTGTCTACTTCTCGCCACGGGGGTTGTCATTGCTGTGTATGATCGAAAGTAATTGAGCAAATGAACTGAGGCCCCCGCGTAGCGGGGGCCTCTTTGTTTATGTAACAGGATATGCCCAATTCAGTATCAGTGTATCCGCGAGGTCTAGAAGCCGCGGATACGGTGGTACGCGAGTGACCGCCATATTCTTTTACAGCTCAATAACCAAACAATGAAACAAACAGACGCTCCATTTATTAGTGGCTATACGTATTTTATGTATGCCGAACTCAAAGAAATTCTTCCGCATGAACTTTTTGAAGTGTTCGTGATCAAAGTCAAAGGCTCGCCAACTCCGGGAGCTTATGTGACAAGCGGCAGATCAGTCGGCTACATTCAATTTGTTCAAACAACTCTTGAAAATGACACGCTGCGCTTTAACGCGCTTTTCATCAGGACATATGCCACTCCCATCACCGGCACGATCAAGCCAGACAAATTTTGGGGCGGATTTATTTTTACTTACGACATCATAACTGAAACGCCAACTATTCATCGCTAGGATGAATATATAACAAACAAAGCTAACCTCATCAGCTAGCTTTATTTTTCATTCTTTTGGAATCGGATCCATACCCGCCCATAGATTCATGGTGTTGAGATGCGTCTGTCCGGTTAACTTGAGATACATGAACAATTGCATTTTGTATGCAGGTGCCCATTTGAATGGACCGTTCAAGAGGTGCATTGCGCGAGTCTGTTTGCGGCCGTAAATAACAACCGGAGTATTCAATTCTTCCTCAGTCATACCATCAACCGTCTTTTGAATGTAGTCTGCTTCTTTGTCTATCAGTTCACTGAAATTTTCAACTGTAACTTCAGGGAGCGATGCATTCCACTGTTCCGGTATTGCCGGATTCCAACCTTCTGCTGCTGCACTGTCAGCTTCTTTGGTTGCCTGTACTGCAGCTCCAAAGATTGTGCACATGAATTTCATGAGTTCATGCGTTGAACGCTGTTTTGGCGTTGGTCGAAACTCAAAATTTTCCGGTGTAAGCTTTGCGGCCAGGTGTTTGATGACGTTAAGTTCAAAACAGATGCCATCGATGTATTCTTGTTTGGTAATCATGTTGTTTAGTATAACAAACCCTCCTCGCTTCCTGGTATTTGACATAACTAGGAGCAAGTTGTAATGTTTTAACAAAGTAGTTAAGAAAAGCAGAGCGGTTCGAACTTGGACCATTATGCTTTTCTTAACTAAACCCTTTATTACCATGGTTACATACAGAGTAACGATTAAACTTAAAGATATGGCTTTTGCTAAGGCCTTTCTTGAATGGATGCTTAATATCCATATTCCTAACGTACTAAAAACCGGAGGACCACGAATGTTTTCCGGCAGAATTAACGCCAAGGGAACAATGGATGGAAAACCACTCGACACGTTTGAAGTGGATTATTACTTCGATTCACGCGATGCGTTGCTTTCATACCGTAGCGAATTTGGTCCCGCACTGGCTGATGAATACAAAGAGGCCGGCTGGGAAGAAAAAACTATAGTAGAGCGCAATATCCTGACCCCATGGGAAGACTTGGGTCTGAACATTGAGCTTTTAGAACCACAACAAGCAGCGGTATAACCTCCGCTCCGATTTACTTACGAGGCGTTCCACCCGGGACGCCTTTTTTATTTTACCCCGTGCTTACCGCGGATCTTGGCAAGCTCTTCCTCCTCAGTCTCTTCTTTTGCTTTTCTGCCCTCCTCCCCTTTTGTTTTCAAGTCAGCGTCAGAAAGTTCATTGAGTTCCAGTACACGCTTTTTTAAATATTCAATTTCATTTTTATCCGGATCTTCAAGAGCTTCTTCAAGTAGTGCATGTAAGATCCATCCCATGCGCGGTCCTGGTTTAATTCCAAGTTCTTTGATCATCACTTCCCCGTCGATTTTAAGCATGCCAACGGAGGTCGGAGCACGAAGCGCTTCTTCAATCATCGCATGATATTTACGAAGACGATATGGAGCTTCGGCCTTCTTCATCCCCACACGATCGCATTCTCGGATCTGCATCAGTTCCCAGATATGGTCACGACCTATGTTTACAATGGTACGTCGAACAGCCGAAAGCGTAATTGCCTCTGTATCGGAGAAGAACATGTGGTGGCGAACAAGTTTAACCACCAATTCAGATAACTCTTTCGGGTAACGGAGTCGATCCATGATTTTGGCAGCTATTCGTGCGCCTACAACTTCGTGCCCATAGAAAGTCGGTTTTGTTTTTCCAAGACGCTTGGTTCGAGGCTTGCCGATATCGTGAAAGAGTGCCGCAAGTCGAATAGCCAATGACCAGTTTTTTTCGGCCGCATGTCCGAGAGCTTGAAGCAAGTGCTCGAATACATCATATATATGTGCGCCTCCCTGATTGCAGCCAATTCCCTCCTGAAGTTCAGGAACAATGTGCTCAAGTAATCCAAGCTTCTGAAGAAAACCAATTCCGACCATTGGCTCAGTAGACTCTATAATCTTTGTGAATTCGTCACGTTTTCGCTCCCAAGAAATATTTTTGAGCAGTTTTGAGTTATCCACAATGCCTTGCATTGTCTCTGCTGAAATGGTGAAACCTAATTGTGTGGAAAACCTGACTGCTCGAAGCATGCGGAGCGCGTCTTCACCAAAACGCTCATTAGCATCCCCTACCGTTCGAACAACCTTGTCCTTCAAATCACGGACACCATTAAATTCATCTACGATCTGTCCGTTACCCAGATTGTAAGCCATTGCATTGACCGTGAAGTCACGTCGTTTTAAATCATCAAGCAAATTAAGGCTAAAAGACACTTCATCAGGGTGGCGGCTGTCCGTATACCCTGCTTCCTGTCGATAAGTAGTTATTTCAATGACCTTTAGACTTTCGTCACTCTCATCTTCAAAAACTACTGCGACAGTTCCAAAAGTGTTTTCGTACACTGTCTTGACGAAAAGTGGCTGAATTTGATCATGCAGTGCGTTGGTGGTGATATCCCAATCTTTTGGCTTTTTACCCAGCAAAAGATCACGTACGCATCCTCCGACGATGTACGCTTCATAGCCAGCCGACTCTAACGTTGAAAGAGCACTGAGTACAG
>CAZHUT010000034.1:0-10109 GCA_964535545.1 uncultured Candidatus Saccharibacteria bacterium
TACACATGCAGGTACGGTGCCAGAGTTTCATTGGGGTGCGCTCTTTTAACCGATTATAGTGTCTGCAATTCGGACAATAATGCGGCACAGGAATTCCCAGCTTTCGATACAACTCAAGTTCTTGGGGAACCAGCCGAAAAGCCTGGGTGCAAGATTTTAATGTGTCACCGCCGCTTTTGCAACCAATTACCTCATTTACAATATCATCTTTTACTTCTGCAACTGTTTCAGGTAAATTCTGCTCTAGAATTGTTGGCTGATAATTTCGTTCTGCTCGGTCATACCACGCAAAGCCAAAATGTTGAGCCTGTTCCTTAGTCAGCGGAAAATACTCCTGAGCAATAGTTTCATTATAGGCAAATGGAGAAACGTCATATGGGAAAAATTCACCATACGCAAAGCTACGGTCTTTGGTATCAACATATGGCATAGCATTCATATGTTCAATAATTTTCGGGATTAAAGCTTCGTATTCTTCTTTTGAATATTGCTTATTGAAAATGCAATATTGTTTACTTCGCATGCCATAGCAGCCAAATAAGTGCGATGAACTGTGACAGTTAATCGAATACCGAACATCAAAAGAATTGTAGACGACATGCGAAAAGAAAACAGAGTTATTGTTTAGCATATCAGCCGTTTCGTATAACAGTCCGTCACAATCGCCTATTCCCGGACCAGAGTCATATGAATCTTTCACCCGCATGCCCCAAAAGACATATTTCAAATCTTCTGAGTCTTGAAAATCAAACGTATTTTTCGAGCGAGTGACGCCAACTAAATTATCACCAGTCGATCCTTCAGACTTGAGATTATTGGCATATTTATAGAATTGCGACAACCGAAACTGTTCAAATTCTTTCTGAAACTTTTGGGTTCCGTTATAGGTATCAAGTGCAAGCTCTTTCTTTTTTGCTTCAAATTCTTCCTTGGTATACTGCTGATTGAAAATACAGTTTGAGCCACCGCGAAGATTCACGCAACCAATGCAATTGGTGCAATTTTTACAATTCCACAAGAAATACGAATCCGTACATTCTTGGGAGTTGAACGAATAGCGAGTTCGGTAGCATTTCGTACAATTTGTTATGTCATAACAGAGCTCGTTATAAAATGCGACATACATATCGCCCGATTGCTTGTTCTCAACTAACCGATTTCCATACATACAATCTTCGTTATGCTCTGAGCCAGAAAGCATGTGTGAACCCTTGTCGCCCTCTGAAACATTACAAAATGTGCAGTTCAGATTATTGGTAACTGAAAGGGCGATCAACGGAACTCGCTGATATAGTTCTTTAAATTGCACAAAGAATGGCTTGGAAAAATCGTAATCGGCACCAAATTCTAGAGCATCCCATGAATCACCCCACCATGTTCGATCATCATACACTGTGACCGGAGATTCTGGATTATAGATCGAAATAATTTGCTCAGCGTTCTTACCTGGAGCATTGTTTGTCCTTTTGTACAATGTACGCTCATTACGGAACATCATGCGTCGCTGGGAACGGCAGTCGAAACAAAAAGTTGGCGGAGGGACTTTAATTTTGTCGTAAAAAACCTTATCTTCTGGGAGAATAGTGAAATCCTGTTTACAGTTTTGGCAGTTGCGGGTTTCCATATGCAAACTATATCATTTCTTTCTGATAACAACTTTCACAATAAATCCGTTCTGGTCGTTCAGGCGAAAAAGCGGTTTCAAATTCATTTGGACAAGTTTCAGTATGGCCGTGCGAAGTATTGGTGCACATGCAATATCGATGCCACAAATGAAATGGATTATTATGAACGAGCTGCTCGTAGTAACGAACATTTGGAGATTTTCGCTGAAGCGGCACCGAGAGTTTCTTGTATAGAGCAAGTTCAGTAGGAATGATTCGGAAAGCTCCTGGAGAATACTGAGAATCTTTTGCTTCGCACTCAATCACTTCACTTGTGATTGTCTCTGGAACATCGGCAATATTGTCTGGCAAATCTTCGTTATTTAAAGTAACTGTGTATGAACTCTTGTCTTTTTCTCTCCACTTATATCCTGCCTTGATAGCTTCCTCTTTTGTCTTTGGATAAAAATCTTGAGCAGGAGTCTCATTATACGCAAATGGCGAAAGATCCATTGGGAAAAACTCACCGAATCCGTACACTCTACCCTGCTCATCCGTATACGGCATATCTTTCATATGTTGAATAATCTTCGGCAGCATGTCTTCATACTGCTCTTTCGTGTACTGCTTGTTCAAAATACAATACGAAGTATCGCGCATACCGACACAGCCAAAGGAATTACTGGTCTTGTTGCAGAAGATCGAGTAATACATATTTGAGCTCGTCCACGTCATTGCGCACATGAGTAATGATTGTGCATTCTCACCTGATGCAGTGGTTTCATAACTCAATTCGTAATTCACTCCCCCAGCGTAGACGTCATAACACTGACTCATGTTTGAAAACGCATAGGATGTAAATTTACAATCCTCAACTTTATTCGCCACATCAAAACACAAAAAGCAATTTTTAGCATTATGGATATAGTCTCCTGTCACATTTTGTGACTGTAAAATATCAGCAAATTTATGAGGAATTTTTACCGTTTCTGCAAAGAATTTCTTAAGATTCTCTTGCAAAGTAGCATGTGAGCCATTTTGAAATTCTTTGATCTTTTCTTTATATTCTTCCTTGGAATACTGAACATTAAAAATACAGTTTGATTTATTTCTCAAGCCAAAACACCCGTAACAACTTTGGCAGTTATGACAATCCCACATGAGATTTGAATCAATACAGTTGTATGAGAAATATGTATAGCTGCATTGATAGCAGCCTTTTGAACGGTAGCCCATAATGCATGATTCCATATTCTCACAGCCTTCCATGTCAAAAGAATTTTTGCATTTCATTGTTCGGTGAAGGTAGGCTGAGTCTTCATTCATATCCGAAGCAAAGGCCAAATAGCAGCTCTTTGACTGGTAAGTAAAGTTACAGTAATCACTATTTGTGATCTGCACATTCGTCGCATGAGGCTGTGGAACTTTCTGAAGCAGCTCTTTCAACTGCTCAAAAAATGGTCTAGAGAAGTCATAGTCCTGGCCGTAATCCATAGGGTCCCATGAGTCGCCCCACCAATAGCTTTCTTCGTAGATGGGAATCTTAACATCAGGATGATAGTTAGCCAGAAGCTGTTTTTCCCCTTCTTTGGTGAGGCATGGGCGCTTATAGAGACTCTTTTCATTACGCCAAAGTAAACGTCTAATAAGCCTGCAATCTGGGCAAAATGTTGGTGGCGGTACTTTGATTTTTTCATAATAGCCAAAATCCGCTTGGTCAATAACAAAATCGTTTTTGCAGTTTTGGCAGGTTTTCGTTTCAGTCATACTATAGAACTTCTTTTTGATAACAACTTTCGCAGAAAACAGTTTCAGGGCGTTCTGGAGCATATGAAGTCTCAAATTCATTCGCACACTTCCCAGCATGTTCGTGATTAGGTCGAGCACACATACAGGAGCGCTTATAGAGTTTCATCGGATTACGAGAACGAAGCCGCATGTAGTGACGGCAGCTTGGACAATATTTCGGTAGCGGTAAATGTAATCTCTTATAAAACTGCAATTCTTGTGGAACAAGCTTGAACGCAGTAGCACACTGATGTCCCTCGCATTTCCCTTGATGAGCGCATTCGATAACCTGACTGAGCAACATATCGTCTATTTCATTTGAACTATCTGGAATCGCTCCGCTCGACATGGTCACCGTATATGATTTCTCTTCAGGATCTTTCCAAGTAAAACCTTGAGCGAGGGCTTCCTCTTTTGAAAGTGGATAGTAGTCAAACGCAATAGTTTCATTATATGCAAACGGCGAAAGCTCACTTGGGAAAAATTCGCCAAACGTATACACTCTTCCCCGCTTGTCTGCATACGGCATATCACTCATATGTTTAATAAGCTTCGGAATAAGTTCCAAGTATTCTTCTTTTGTGTATTTTTTGTTTAGGATCGAGTAACTGCCATTTCGCAAGCCAATACATCCAAAACAATTACTCAGTGATTGGCAGTTATAAACATAGTATGAATTGTTAGTGGATTTTGTATAAATTGAAAAAGCCATATTCTGACATCCGGCAAATACACCGAAGGAATCATACAATGCTTCTGAACCATGTCCGGCATGAGACATATTTCGTGAATCTTTAAGCTGTCCGCCGGAAAGAAATACGTGTTTGAGATCCTCAGACCCCGCTTCCAGGTCAAAACAATCGATGCAATTTTTACCATTGGTGATGTTATCACCGGTACAATTTACCGAACGGACAATGTGTGCAAATCGGTGAGGAAAGCTGAGCTTAAACGCTTCAAATTCTTTCTGTACTGCTTCTAGCCCGCTTCTAGTATCGAGTTTGAAAGATGCAACCTGCGCGTCATATTCTTCTTTTGTATACTGTTTGTTGTAAATGCAAAAACTTTTATTTCGGAGCGAAACACAACCAATACAGTTGGTGCAGTTCACACAGTCATAAAGAAAATACGAATCTGAACAACTTTTGGAATACTGTCCGAATCGGACTTTATAACAATCTTGCGAGTCGGTACATTCATAGCACAAATCACATTTTTCAACCAAATACAGATCCTGGCTGTCACGTGAGTGCATATTGAAGGTTCCATATGAACAATCTTCATTGTAATCGCCACCAAAAACGAGATAGCAGTTTTTATTATCGCTTGTGCAATTGCAGTACTCACTGTTCACTGCATTCCAATTCATAAGTGCCGGCCAAGGAATATCTGCAAGCAATTCTTTAAACTGTTCAAAGAACGGTCGATTCCAATCGATCTCGCGTCCATAGCTATATGGATCCCAACCGTCGCCCCACCATGATTCACGATCATATATTTTGAGCGGCTTATCTTCAGAGTAAATTGAGATTATTTTTTGCCCTTCTTTGCCTGGAGCATTATTAGTCCTTTTATACAGGGCATTTTGGTTGCGAAACACCATACGGCGAACAAACTGACACTGTGGACACCACGTTGGTGTTGGGACTTTCATTTTTTCGTAAAACGAAAAATCGTCCGCGTCCAGGATGAATTCTTTCGAGCAGTTTTGACAGACTCGTTTTTCCATTGCTGTAGATGACTATAGCACCTGGAAATACTAATGCAACCTTTTATATCAACGGCTCCGCTGCCTTTTCCACAGCAGATTCCTCTACCTTCTTTCCTGTAATAGCAGCTTTTTCTTGAGCTGATCGGATGATCGTCGATTCTTCTTCGGCAATAAGTTTCTTTGCAGTGTCGGCCGGAATTGAGAATTTGCGTCGTGAAGCCTCGATAACGCGCTGGCGATATGAGGGATGAGTTGGCGGAAGCACTTTCAAAGTTTCAGCAGAAAATGGATCGTATGATTCACCATCAATAGTCATTTTGATATAAAACTCGCCCACACCAAGGTTGATCAAGTCTTTTGTATCGAAAATCGGCGCGAATTCAGCTTTCAATTTGATTGCATCGTCGCCACCAAGACGGAATGAAATGATTGAACCGACGTTACCGAGCACGGCCTGCTGCACTTTTGGAAGCAGCTGTCCGACGTACTGATGGGCCACGGTCAGGTTCAGGCCGTACTTGCGCGCTTCTGAAAGAATGTTTTCGAATGTATCAGTCACAACGTTCTGGAACTCATCCACATACAAATAGAAGTCATAACGCTTGTCATGATCGAGTTTTGCACGGGCCATTCCGGCCTGCTTGATCTTGGTCAAGAACATCGCTCCGAAAAACGATGAGTTTTCTTCACCGATTTTACCTTTGGAAAGGTTGATCATGAGAATCTTTTTCTCATTCATGATCTTTTCAATATCGATTTTGTTTTCCTTCTGACCGAAGATGTTGCGCAACATTGGGTCAGACAAAAATTGTCCGAGTTTGTTAACGAGCGGGATGATAGCGTCCGTATCGAATTTTTCAGACCAGTCGGCGAATTCGATTGCCCAGAAGCGCTTAACCATATCGTCTTCAATGTATTCAACTACTTTTTGACGGTAGTTACGGTCGGTAAGCATCGAGATCATGCCGCGCATCGTTGCATATGGATAGTCCAAAAGCGCCAGTGTCGTGAATCGGAACACGTGTTCAAGACGCGGTGTCCAGTTAGAACCGAATTGCTTTTCCAACACTTCGATCAAACCCTGCGTAAGCTGGTGCTTGAACGTTGGATCAACGTTTGCGAGCGGATTGAATGACGCAGGAAATTCCACATCACCTGGATCGATAATACAGACATCTTCAATTCGATCTTCGGGGATGAAGTTGAGAATATCATCAATGAATTCTCCGTGCGGGTCGATAACACAGACACCATGACCATAGGCAATATCCTGGCGAACCATGAGTTCTTGAAGTTTTGATTTTCCCACGCCTGATTTTCCAATGATGTAGAGATGGCGTCGGCGGTCAACGCGTTTGATGCCGAACACATAGCGCTTTTCTTCCAAAGCCGCAACGTAGTTAGTACGTCCAATAAAAGAAACATCTCCAGGCGGAACCTTACCGAATTCAGGCAATTCAGGTGGCGGCGGAGCGTATTTAATTAATTGAATTTTATTCGCGCGTGCCATGTAGAAAAGTACGAAAGCCTAAGCTTTACTTAGCTAAGTATAGCATACCAAATATGATTATTGGCTATCTGTAGGCGTCGGAGTCGGTTCCGGTACAGGACTTTCCTCGGGTGCCGGAGTTGAATCAGGTGTTGGCGCTGGTGTCACTTCCCCGTCAGATGGTGCTGATTGATTTCCAGTATCACTACTGCTTCCTGAATCTGACGGTGTATCGCTTGGTGTATCGGGTGTTGGCGTAGGAGTTGGGTCCGGCGTTGGATTTTGATCCGGAGTTGGTGATGGCAGCTGGCCCTGGCTTCCCTGCGTATTTTGAGATGCCTGCCATGACTTGAACTGCTGCAAATCTGATTCGTTGATACATGTTGCACCGACGCAGACTTCCTGGTCAACATGAATGCGAGTCAGATGATTGAGGGAGTTTCCGAGCCATGCAATCAAATTGGAAACAAAAGTCTGGTCTGTAATATTTTGAATTGCGGTGACTTTCACGTTAAGTTCGCGAATTGCTTCAATGATCAGTGGCGTAGTTCCAGAATAATTTACTTGGAAGTATCCGCCCGGACCAACTTCAACCAATTCTGGATAGTATTGCTGAATATCTTGTGCAAGGAAACCAATCAGTCTGTGTCCCTGGGGATCGCTGTTCAAATTATATGTTACGGTTCGAACCTTCACTAAATTGTCGAGAATGTTTGAAGCAAGGTCAGCAATATTTGTCTTCAATCGCTGGTCGGATGAACACCCAGTGAAAACGGTGTCCGGACGAAGTGAACATGAGTTTCCACCTGAACCGATAATATCCATCTGGTCAATCGGTGAGGCTGTCGAACCAACGACAAACTGATTTGCCATCGTATTAGTCGCATATGCACCGAGCGCAATAGAGTTTTGATTGCTACCAGGAGTTGCATATTCACCGATAGCAATACTTGATCCCGAAACAGTATTATCTACACCAGCACCCATACCAGCTTCAGTTCCGATAAAGATTGAGTGTGCAGCATTAACTGCTCCGAAACCGGCATTAGTTCCGTAAAATTGAGAATTGAATGCATTGGTTGAAGTTTTTCCTGCACCGTTACCAAAGAAGTTTGATTGTGCAGCATTTGTTGCTCCCCATCCTGACTGATTTCCGATGAAGAACGAATTGTGTGCGTTTGTGGCGCTATTACCGGCGTAATGACCAAGGAAAACTGAACTCGCTGCATTGGTTGCTTGGAATCCTGCATAGTTACCGATAAACTGTGAGATCGGCGCATTGGTTGCCTGGTAACCTGTTTGGTAACCGATGAAGTTTGAATTAAATGCGCCAGTTGCACCATACCCCGCCTCATACCCAATGAAGTTTGAATTGTACGCGCCCGTCGCGCTCGAACCTGCATGATTACCGATAAAGTTCGACGAGAGCGCTCCTGTAGCACCATCTCCAGCATTTGTTCCGAAGAAGTTTGCATTATCGGCACCTGTTGCTGCGTGACCTGCAAAGTTACCGAGGAAGTTTGAATCATGCGCATCAGTTGCACTGTCTCCTGCATGAAGACCCAGGAAGTTTGAATGCTTTGCGTTCGTTGCGTTTTCACCTGCGCTGTTTCCAAGAAAGTTTGATTGTTCTGCGTTTGACGCAAGTGATCCAGCATAAGCGCCGAAAAAGTTTGCTGCAAAAGAACCAGTGGCGCCATTTCCCGCTTGATAACCAAAAAAATTAGAACCTGCAGCACTAGTAGCACCTTGACCTGATCCTAATCCGATAAAAACGGAGCTTGAAGCAGTTGTGGCACCTTGACCAGCATTGTCTCCAATAAAAACTGAGCCGTCAGCACTTACTGCGTTCTGTCCAGCAAAGTTACCCACAAAGGTTGAACCTGAAGCACCTGTTGCTCCATCGCCGGCAAAATTTCCGACGAAGTTTGAACCACTTGCATTTGTTGCATTCTGACCTGAAGCATATCCAATGAAGTTTGAATTTTGCGCACTGTCAGCATTCAATCCGGCAAGATTTCCTATGAAAGTTGAAAATGATGCATCAGTAGCGAGATATCCAGCTTGATTTCCAGCAAAGAATGAATTGTCACCATGTACCGCACCTTCACCGGCTTGGAAACCAAAATAGTTCGCATCATTTGCGGCAGTTGCCCCATAACCAGCTCGATATCCAAGGAAGTTTGAATTATATGCGTTTGTCGCTTGATATCCGGCGAGTGCACCAATCATGTTCGCATATGCTGCGTCAGTTGCCTGCCAGCCGGCATGATCACCGAAAAATGTTGCGAAAGCTCCATTCACAGAATCTTCACCGGAAGAATTTCCGAAGAAGTTTGAATTGTTTGCATTTGTCGCTCCACAACCAGCACGGTAACCGAAGAAGTTTGCATTATCAGCATTGGTTGCATTGCAGCCAGAAAGTTCACCGAAGAAATTTGAGTGGTTTGCATTTGTTGCATTCAAACCAGCGTTGGTACCGATAAAGTTTGAGTAGTCAGCTTGGTCTGCGTTAGTACCAGCACCAATACCAATGAAAACGGTATTGTTTTGCGAACCTCCTTGATCGCCGGCATCATTACCAATCCAAGTATAATTAGTTGCCGTTGTTAGAAAGTAAGGATTCACTACACAATCAGTTGATTGAGGCGCACAACCTGGATCAAGAATACTGTCGTTACCAGCCAAATAACCACCTGCTGGCGGTGGAGTACCGTCGGGTAGTTGCGCAGCGAATACAACAAAACCATATCCAATAATTGATAGGATTGTTACGGAGATATACAGCAGTTTTTTATAAAACGCCATGTACCACTATTATACTCCACTACATATTTAAAAACCATAATCTATAACGCTTTTTAGTGGAAAACGAGCAAAATTGACTAGTAAAAGAAATGTTGTAATATCCCAACTATAGTTATTTAAAAACCCGAGACATGGCTGAATTAAAAATACGTGACATTGTATATGTAAAACATTACGCCTCACCCATCCTTCCTGATCACTACATACCGGCAACTTGGAATGAGTGTGTCAAACACAGTAAAAAATCTTTTGAGGCTGTACTTATAAAGCTGAAAGAATTTTATACTTACAAACACGAACTGCAAAAAATTATTGTCTTAAAGGACCATGGCTTGTACAACATTGGCATGGAATACACCCATAACTTTGTGGACGCACTATACGAAACCATCAGCAAGGAAAAGCATTTTTCAAAAGTTACAGTCACCTCAGGAACACTCTGCGGCTCAAGCAAAACTGCTGCCGAAAAGATCCAGAGGATATTCCCTGATTACACTGAGCGCGAATTCGAGGAAAATATTCTGGAATTAAGCACGAGCGAAACCATTCCCCCGCTCATGGTAAATGTAGATGATACACGCAGAGTGTTTCTCATATACACATTAGAAACACAAAATACAAGCTGACTTTAGTCGGCTTTTTTATTTTCATTGATGTGCTCGGGACCAGGGTCGAACTGGTGACCTATCCCTCTTCAGGGGAGCGCTCT
>CAZHUT010000035.1:0-9036 GCA_964535545.1 uncultured Candidatus Saccharibacteria bacterium
CACCCCAACTCCACGGGTCTCGGGTTTTACCACGTAAGTCTTACCAGCGAATGGTATTAACTTAGGATGGAAGTATGATATTCCGAACGTGGTGTCCGGAGATATACCCACTTGTATGGTTCCCAATTTAAAAATTTCTCCATCTGCCAGCAAGTAGCCATTTAACAGGCGTTTCTTTTTTGTTGCCATCGTTTAATACTGTTTAGGTTATAAAAACAGCATGTTTCAAAATATGTTTAAAACACGTTGTTTTTATAACCTTTTTCAAGGAAAATCACTCTATTATGACATAGACGGGCGAAAAAGTCAAATATTACAAAGTTTGTTCGGCTTCAATAAATTCCGCCAACTCACCATTCAACACATCGTCTGGATTTGAAGATTCAACGCCGGTTCTCAAGTCTTTAACCAGTTTGTATGGGTGCAACACATAGTTTCGGATCTGATTCCCCCATTCAATCTCAGTTGTCTTGGCAATCTGCATGCTTTCGGAAAGTTCTTTGCGCTCTGCTTCTGCCTTGGCGAAGAGTTTGCCGCGGAGAATTTCCATTGCCCGTTCACGGTTCTGTTCCTGTGATCGTTCTTCGCGAACTGAAACAGAAATGCCAGTTGGCTTATGAGTGAGGCGTACGGCAGTTTCCCGCTTGTTCACATTCTGTCCGCCCGGACCGCCGGCTTTGGAAGTATCGAATTCAATATCGGCTTCTTTGAGTTCTGGCATATCAGCTTTGCCAATCTTTGGCAGAACTTCCACAAGGGAGAAGCTAGTATTTCGTTTTGCTTTTGAGTTGAACGGCGAGAGACGTACGAGGCGATGCACGCCGGATTCATGTTTCAGATTTCCGTATGCATTCTTGCCAGTAATTTCCACTGAAATGTTCCGGTAGCCGCCATGATCGTTCTGGTTTTCATGAAGGATTGAATATGACCAGCCCTGCTTGTCGGCGTACTTACAGTACATCTCAAAAAGCATGCGTGAAAAATCTTCAGCATCGTCACCGCCTGCACCTGAAAGTATATTCAGAATCGCCGGACCCTTATCAAATCCGCCGATACCTTCTTTCTTGTCCTTGAGCTGCTGCAATTCCTTGACCATCGCTTGTGCTTTGGCTTTGTCAGTCCAAAAGTCGGCTTCGGCCATGGAAGCTTCAATTTCGGCTATGCGGAGGTCAATTTCAGTTGTATCCATGGGGAGAGTATACCACGTAATCCTTACCGGTTGAGCGGCCCAAGTCTTTGCCTCTATGGACGAGAGCAACTTAGGGCGCGAAGGTGTGCTCTTTCTGGTGGAGTTTACGGAACCAGAAAAGTACACCGCCAGCGCTCTCCGAGGAGAATATTCCAGATTAATGATACTGACTCAAATGATAATCTTCATCCATCTGATCAGGAACAAAGACTACTTTGTAGTTATCAAAAATACTCTTGCCGTTTTTGTCGAGGAATTTTTTATAATATCCGTTGGCATCTTTCGCAACTTCTTCAAGAACAACTTCAAGCGTATCCCCTTTTATTTTGCCGAAAGCATACACATCGGCGATCATTTCGCCATCATATACATCTATCTCGACAATTTCCTGGTTTGCTTTGTCATATGTAAAAAATTTCGAAGTGCTTCCCTGGTATGTTTCCAGCGGCTGTCCGTTAAACAGATAATCTTTAGATATAGAATCTAACTTACTCTTCATCTCAATCCTGTATTCATTTGTCAGTGCGTGGAACCGAGCTTTCTGAATGCCGAGAAATGATAGATACCCAAGAGAAACAACAAGAGGAATAACAGCCCAGAGTATTGCCAGCTTAGATGGATGTAAGTGTGAAGCAATGATTGAGGCAATTGTGACGATAAGCAACACAATAAAGAAACTTGCCGTTATTGTGACAATTTTTGGTGTTCCAGTAGAGCCAGTTGTATTGAAGCCAGCAGCCATTCCGTTGAGCCAGATAAAATATGCCCAACCTGCGAGGGCGAGAACGGATATGATGTTGCTTACGATAATGATGATTTTCATATGATAGATCCTCATGCAAACCACGCTCGTTATAAGCGTGGTTTGCATGAAAAATTATTTAAGGATTGCGCCAACCTGTTCACTCAAACTTGGTCCACCAGCCCAATTGAGGTTAGTGTAGTTACCGAGAACTATGAGCGTACCGTCAGCCTCGAGCGTTACTTTAGGACTTGCCTGATGCGCGTCATGTGAATACAAAACTTTTTTCACTTTTTCGCCAAATGATTTCTTAACCTCATCACCAGCATTCATGATGTATTCCATGAGGCTCATGTTTGTTGAGCCGAGAAATTCAGCAGCATTGAGAGTTACTTCTTTGAACGAATCTTCGCCGATAACAAAAGCAATATCTGCACCTGTAACCTGTTTGAGCTTCCCCTGCATCATTGGAAAATCTCCATTCCGCATGTCACTCAACTTAGCGCTACCAAGAAAACTGTCGATATCATTCATATTTTATATATGGTTATTTGTAATATCGCACTTGCACACTAATAGTACACTAATGTCAACGGCCTGTATAGCGAGGCAGTGGATAACATGCTACTATTTACATCATATGAAAGTATCAGTAGTTATACCGGCATACAACGAAGAAAAATGGATTAGCAAGGCACTCGATGCAGTACTCAAGCAGGATTATCCAGATTATGAAGTGATTGTGGTGGATAATGCATCGTCAGACAAAACAAGCGAGATAGTGGAAACATATGTAAAGAAAGATTCAAGGGTTTTTTTGGTCCGTGAACCAAAAAAAGGGCTTTTGAATGCGCGCGAGGCCGGCCGCCTAAAGGCGGCCGGCCAAATCATCGCCCAAATGGATGCTGACTGCATCCCTCACTCAACCTGGATTTCCGATGCTATTTCTTTTTTCGAAACAGAAAAAATTGTCGGTGTCACCGGACCCTACCGCTTTTATGACGCTTCTCCAGCAATTCGGACGGCGCTTGGTATTGGCCAAAAATATATTTATTGGCCGGCAAGTGTTTTTTTGCGTACAGTAGGAAAAGGCGGCGTATATGTTGGCGGCAATTTTTTTATCCGAGCTTCAACCCTCAAAGAGATCGGCGGCTACGACACCTCCATTGATTTTTACAGCGAAGATTCCGACACTGGCTATCGCCTCTCAAAGATTGGCACTGTTCTGTACGAACCAAAAATCGCCGTGGATTCCTCCGCTCGGCGATTTCAGGCATTCGGCTTTAAGAAGCTGAACAATTTATATACGAAAGCTTTTTTGACTGTCCTCTCTGGTAAAAAACTAAAAGATAATACCGAAACTAACCACCCTCGATAGTAATTATTGGAAATCCATATACCAAGCACCTCCCTGCTTGGTTACCTTGAATGTGCCTGAAGTGTGGCCGCCATCTTCATCAGGAATAGAAACTTCTGCGATAATAGAGTTTCCTTCTTTGGTCCATGCAGTCTGATTTGAGTTGAGTATTTCAGAAGTTATCTGACCATATCCAAGCATAACCTTTAGGAAGTTGACGCTGTCTTCAAAATCTTCGGGATTTGGATCAGCATCATACTCGGCCTGAATTTCTGCTGCATTTTCTGGGTAAGCAGCTTTTACGTATTCAACAATCTGTTTTGGATCTTTGCTATTTAAGACTTTCTCGAAATTAAAATATGCCGCAATAAAATTTTCTTTATCAGCCTGACTTACCGATGATTCAACAACAGATCCTTCCTGTGGAGCCTGGCTCGCTTTTTCTGAAGCAGCTTCGGTTTTGACTTCTTGTGCAGAGTTACCCGTTGCAGCACCAATGGTAAATGGATATTCTTTCTCAACAATCTTGCCTGCAGTTATGTACGCAACCTTTGCGTTGTCATAGTAGACTGCGCATTCATCATTTCCGCAAGAATAACCATTGCGGCGAAGATATTCATCAGAAGCATTCTGTGCTCCGTATGCAATAATATTATCTTCATCGCCAGTATACATATAAGTAAAGCCTTTTTCATCAAAGCCAGTGAGTGTCAAAAATCCTCCAGCAAGTGTCTGTTCCTTGCCGATATCTTCAGCAGTAAGTTTGAGCTCCTGCATGTGTGTCGGGAACATGAAAACAACTTTTCCTGAAGCGCTCGCTATATTTTTTGATTCTGAGTGCTCAGTGAGATGAATATCTCTCTCGCCGAACCAAAATGGTGTCTGCCCAGAAGCGCGTTTTTCCAATTCCATCTCAGTAAACATGTCGTTATCTTCTTCAAATGAACTTTCATTATCAAAAATCTCCTTGCCGTCCTTTGTCTTCACTGAATCAAATCGAACGAATACTTCCTCTTCCCCAACCAAGTTTGGCAGGTACGCAAATGCTACTTGGGCATTTCCTTCTGAATCAATACCCACTTGAATTCCGTTTACGGAAGTTGAAATTCCATTCACTTCAGAAGTAGCCACGCCGCGCTTGAGGAACGTATCATATTCGTCTTCGCTGAAATCGACAACGCCGTCTTCACCAGCTGCGGCAACTTTCTGATCCAGTACAAGTTGTTTTGCTTGCAATGCCTTTGCCTCCATCTTCGGAACAATGACTTTCTGATAGACGAAGAATCCTGCAATGGCAAGAACGGCTACGACTGTAATAATAATCGCAATGAGTGGAGATTTCTTTGCAGGCGCTTCTACCACAGGCGCTACCGGTGTAACCGATGGGTTTGTTTGATCCATAGTGTATATGGTTATTAATAAGCTAGTGTTTACTTTTTAGCTGGAGTAGTTTGGATAAGCACTGTAATATCTTCAAGCAATTGCACTTCCTTGCACATTTTTGTCTTGATTGAGCTCAATGAGTGGACATCTTGGATCATGACCTTGCCGACAGCATTTCGAATGAACACGGAACGGATATCATCGCCAATTACATCATCAGATTCTTCCTCAGCCTGATTATTAACCCTATCACAAGAAGTCTGTGACGAAGCGATCTGATCTCGCGTAAGCGACGCTAAGATATTGCGAGTTTCGTTTGGATAGAAATAGTATGAAGGATACTGGCGGAGGAAATCGAGCATCAAGTCTTCAAGATTTGGCGTATAAGCTCCATCGGTAACAATTGCCTGTGCCTGACTCATGCCTCCAGTCGCAACGAGAGTAATAATTGAGTTCTGAAGCGCATACGTTCCCTTCCAGAATGGCTCTGTTTCCGTACCATCATTTTGATATTTTGCCAGCTCTGCTGCATATGCAGCACGCTCGTTCGCTGTGTAGCGTCCAACTCGTACAACTGCTTCAACGGTCTTCAAGCCGATATTCTTTATGCGCATAGCATTCACATAATCAAACATAAATCCGCGAGGAGCATGTTCGAGCAAGTAGCCGACTTTGACAATGCGCAGTGCTTCGTCCAAACCGTCATTGTCTTTGCCGTCTTTTACAAGAGCCATGGCATTGATTCCCATGAGTTCTGCTGTTTCCTGGATGGCCGTGTAGTCTGGGAAGCGTCCATAGACATTGATCAATTTTGAAGATTCAAAACCAAGCTGCGGATTGAGATATATGGACTTTTCAGCTGCTTTTCTAAAATCTGCCAAGGCTGTTTCGTTGCCGGCTAATACTTCTGCCGCGACATCGCCATTCCAAACGGCATGATCGATCAAGGCGCCCAAAAAGCGTTCCTTGTCTTCTGCCCGTTCGCCAGAATATCTTGGGTACTTCACTTCGTCTGACAATTTATCGAGATATGGATAAGCATTGTCCGCTTCAGGAACAGTGATGGTTGCAAAAGCCAAGTCGCTATCATTTACTCGCTTCTGATCAGGAATAATTTGTCCGAGAGCCTTTATCAAAAACAAAAGAAGAGCTGCGGTTGCAACAGCTGAGACGGTAACAAGAGCGATCCCCTTCAGGATCTTCTTCCACCATGGACTGCCATGATGATGGTGCTTCTTATGTTTTGTCGCACTCGGGCGAATAACGTAGCTGCGTTCAGGCAACACCGGACCTTCAACGTCTTCGGCGTGGTAGTATGCAAATTTTCCTTTTACAAGTTTGCTCTTAGTCGCATAGGTTTTAGCCCACCATGCAACGTAGGTTTCGAGCGGAGTTGTTTCATCAAGAGCGTAACTTTTGACAGCGTGTTTGAGAATTTCATCGACAATCTTCGGTGATGGATTTTTACCGTGACGCTTCATCCATACTTCCTTGATATATTGTTTTGGATTTTCCATTACTCAAATTATACCATTCAATATTCGGAATGGAAGATGAAAAAACTTTTTTCTGTGTAAAACGAGCGCCGGATGATTACTTAGGAATAATTGAAATTAAATACAGTATTCCCAAAACGATCACGGCGACTGGAAACCCGCCAACCAATGTCCTCGTAGACGTCCAATCAAGAAAGTTAAGGATACGAAACGGGATTGAAATCAAATACCAGAGAATTGATTTCTTTTCTAAAACTCGCCATTCTTCTGAAGTTTTCACCCATGGGAGTTTCCAGGTCAAAACTGATTCGATCTTACTTTTACCAGTTTTGTTTTCTGTTATATATAACCACACATAGAGTAAAATAATTACCGAACCAAAAACTGGTACTAAGACTTCTGGATTTTCAACAAAATAATTCATGGCAAGAAAATATGAAGGATTACCAGCTTCCACCACCGCCGCCTCCCCCACCGCCGCCAGACGATCCGCCGCCTGATGAACCTGAAGAACCGCCAGACGAGTATGAAGCCGGCGCTGAAAACATTGCACTTGTTGCGCTGGCTGAGAAATGATTCAAACTTGAAGCCAAAGCAACTGCGGAGAACGTAGACATTGAACTATCTGAATACCACTGTGGAGGAACTGTATAGATGCCTTCGAATTCCTTCGCCCATTTCTTTTCCAGGCCAAAGACCATGGCGTACGGCAAAAGCTTTTCAAATATCTCTGGATTCTTAGCTGGGGCGTTATGGAACTTGATTCGCTCCTCTTCTGCAACGGAGATATATAATTTGAGACCGAGCAGCTTTCGTTCTGCTTCAAGGCCCTTATCAGTAAGCTTGGATGTACGAGGATTAGTAATAATACTGATAAGACCAATCAAGATGCATGAAACAGAAAAGATCACCCCAAACTTCCAACCCGCAAAGAACCAGATAAAAATTCCAGGATTGATTGCTAAGAAGATGCTCAAGAAGAGCTTGATGAGTGCAGGGTTGCCATTCCAATTTACCTTAGTTGCAAAACCGCTGCGCTCAACATAGTTTCGAATAATGAGAGATTCTGCCACTGTAGAACGGACCTCGCCCGCAATTGGATAAAACGTATTGATCAGATCTGTCTGGCTCTTGCCGGCGATATTTTCAAGCAACTTCTTGTCATATGCCGTAAGCCCATCTGTTACCTTTTCTGTTTGAATAAAAGTGAATTCATCGTCAACACTCTTGATCTTGATATATCCTCGAACAGCGAGGTAGATAATCTGAGCAGATAGATTTTCATTGGCAATACCACCATTGACGACACCTGCCGTTTCCAGCGGATCCATTTCACCCGCATCGTATTCAGCTACGACGGTATTTTGCTTGTAATAAGTACGGCGTCGCAGCCAGAATTGAAAAGACTTTCGATACCATAAAGCCACCACCACAAGCGGCATTGGATAGAACCAGTGATCATTGAGCCAGTTGAGCATTTTTTCCCAGAACGTATATGGAACTTCAGCAGCAACTGTTCCCTTAGGAAAACCGACAGCGATTGTCATACCTTCCCCTGTATCAAAATAGACGCTTTCATCGCTGAAAAATGCAACTTCAGTTCTATTCGTTTCAGTATCATAGAGAGGCTCAGTTGAGATGCATGGATCTTTGATTCCTTCGAGGCCGCAATATGAAGCGATGTGCAGAGAGTTAGCCTGAAGATTTCCTGGCAGGAATACATGCGCTTCGGCGCTCCACATTGGCACGGTCCAGTCAGTTCCGGTTGCATTCCAGTAAATTTCATCTCGATCATCAAAACGGCCAATAGCATTTTTTGCAAGGTACGTTATTTTATACACATGCATACCCGAAAGAGTTACATCAGGATCACCGACTTTTACTCGAATAGGATTGCGGCCACTTACGTCAAAAAGGTATGGATTGCCTTTTTCGTCTTGAACATCTATGACATCCACTTCAAGCTTACGCGTCGTCCCAACAATCTTTGTGAGATTGATGTCTCGATAAATACCGTGACGCTCTTGGTCTTTAAAGTCATATTCGATAGTTTCAGTAACTGTAATAGTACCGTCAGGATTGACAACGATATCTGAACTGAAGTTATGAATGATTTCAGTAAAATCATCTTCAGTAACTGTTTCAGAACCTACCTGTGCTCGGACCACGGTCACCAATCCAGTAAATACGACAACGGAAATAAGCAAACCGATAGCCCATAGTCTCGCGAGTTTTGTATTTGTAATCATATTAGTACATATCTTTGTTAGAGTAGTAATCAGGATCAACTTCTTCTGGATCAAGCATTTCGCGCGAAGTAACTGTAAGCTTACCATTCTTCAAGTCTTCAATAGTGAGCTTGTATGAAGTTATATTTCCTTCGTCATCATAGATTCCTTCCTGAACTTCTCGGTGGATAAGCACATATTTTCCATTCTGAAATTCATACGTTTCGTCTTCATACATATCCCCTACGCCACGATATTTGTTGTAACTGACAATTGTTTTATTTTCAGGATAAAATTCAGGATTGACGGCTGTGACGAGCGGAGCAGCTTCGAATGTATGCGTTTCGGGATTGTAAGCATAGTAATTGTATGTGATGTTATATGCCCCTGCCCCAGTTTGAACAACAAGATCCTTGTAGCCATCAAAAGTTACGTCCTGGAATCGAAGCGCCATGTTGTCCGGCATGTATAAAGGACCATCGAATGAATCGATGAGATACACGCCTTCATCAAAATTCTCTGTATCTTCTGCGTTTGGAAGCGAATATACAACTGTTTTATCTCGAGAAAATTCCAAACCACCAGAAGCCAAGATCGTCATATCGATCTGTTCCCCTTTGCCAAGCGCAATCTGGCAAGAA
>CAZHUT010000036.1:0-8953 GCA_964535545.1 uncultured Candidatus Saccharibacteria bacterium
GTGATTTAAATCACATTACAATAAGATTTAAAATTAGTCAAAACTCTGCTCCCCCGGTAGGATTCGAACCTACAACCAATCGATTAACAGTCGATTGCTCTACCATTGAGCTACAGGGGAATGTGGGCCCCGCAGGAACACCTGCAGAACTACCGAAAGATAGTATCAAAAAAAGTGTTAAAATGCAAAGGTAATGTATGTAAAAGTAAGGGTCATGGCAGGGGTGAAAAAGGAGGCCATTGAACGGGTTTCCAAAGACGCTTTTAAGCTGTCCGTCAGAGAGCCAGCAGAGCGAAATATGGCAAATACGCGGGTACGGGAACTGATTGCCCGGGAATTTAGCATAAGTGTTGCAAAGGTGAAAATCATCAGCGGACATCACAGTCCAAGCAAAATACTGTCAGTAAACACAGATTAAGTTTGGGTGTATACTGTATATATTAGCAACCTAGACGAGTAATGTTTTATGACAAACATCAAAGCGAAAGATATTGAACTGACAGAAAAGCTCAGATCCCATATTGAAGAAAAACTCGCTCTAGCCGGGAAGTTCATCAAAGAAGGGGCTATGGAGCGAGTCTATGTAGAAGTCGGCAAATCAACCAATCACCACAAGCAAGGAGAGATTTACCAGGCAACGCTTGATCTGTATATCAATGGTGAACACTTCCATTCAACCAGCGATTCTGAAGATATATATGCATCAGTTGATGATGCGACTTCTGAAATCGTCCGACAGATCAAAGAAAATAAAGATCACGAAATCTCATTGTTCCGACGCGGAGCACGCAGTGTTAAAAAGATGCTGAAGGGAATTTCAAAGAGAAATCCGTTTACGTCTAAAGTAGATTAGTATAATCGATCTCTTTCTTACCTTCAGGAATAACTTTGAGAATCTTCCAGACGCCATTTTGTAGGATGGCGTCTGTTATTTTAATGCGGATTTGTTTGCCGTCTTTTTCTTTGAAGAAGTAGACGCCCGGCCAACCGTAGTAAGCGCGGAATTTGCGGTCGTTTTCGATTGGGTCGCCGTTTGGGTCGATCAAGCCGTTTTCTTTTTCGATCTTGCCACACTTGGTAATACCTGTTTCGTCTTGAATAACCGGTGAAGCGTTTCCACCTTGAATTGAAGTGAGTGTTTCTACGAGCAAGCGTGCACCGATCACATTCAAGCGCTGGCGCAAATCTGGCGCAGTTTCATGCTCACCAATCGTGAGCGTTTCTTGTTTGTGAATGGCGCCTGCGTCGAGTTTGTATACCATCTGCTGAATACAGACGCCTGTTTCCTTGTCGCCAGCCAAGATTGCTGATTCTACCGGAGTAGCGCCGCGCCAGCGAGGCAGGAGAGAGTAGTGCGTATTTAAGGTTCCAAGCTTTGGCAGATTGATCGCTGCTTCTGGAAGGATTTTCCCATAAGCAACTACGACTGAAATATCGAGCTCGTATTCCTTGAGCGTATTCAAAAATGCTTCGTCGATTTTCTCTGGCTGTAGGACCGGAATGTTTCTTTGAGCGGCCCAGACTTTTGGCTCTGGCGGTGTGATGACCAATCCGCGGCCCTGAGGACGATCCATCCCAGTAATGATTACTTTCGGCAAAAAACCACCGACTTCAAGGGCGTCTAAAATGGTGATAGTCAGTTCTGGTGTACCCCAGAATGCAATGTTAAGCTTCTGCGTCTCCATCTGTTAACTCGTCTGATGAACCTTCATGGGTGTTTCGTGCTTTATCGATAAACAAAATACCATCGAGGTGATCGATTTCATGCTGGAAGATATGCGCGAGCAAGCCGCCGCCACCGCGTTCAAATTTCTTGCCGTGCTCGTCATATGCTTTGACTGTGGCGTTCAGCGATCGCTTTACCTGGCCGTAAATAGGTCGAACAGAAAGACATCCTTCATCGAGCCACTTTGTTTTTGTCGAAAGCTTTACGATTTCCGGGTTGATGAAAACGACATCTTCGTGCGCAGGCTTTTCTCCTTTTGGAATGCCTTTGCCTCGCTTGAAACGGTCGTCAAAGATTTTTCCTGAGACGACAAAGATTCTGTAGGATTCGCCGATCTGTGGCGCGGCAATAGCCACACCATCGTCCTGAGAGGCAAGTGCTTCCTTCATGCGCTTTAGGACATCCTTAATAACCGGTCCGGTAATATCCTTGACCGCTACTGAATGCGCAATTTTGCGCAGGACTGGATGTCCGACTTGTAGAATGTCTAGAGAATCATTTGTCATGAGTAACTTATTTGAGCTCCTTCAAGTATTCGAGCAACTTTGCAATCTTTACGGTTTCCTGTGAACGGGTTGCCATGTTGCGGACAATAACTGCGTTTTCAATTGCTTCCTTTTGTCCGAAGAGGATGGTGTATGGCACACCGAGCTTTTCTGCAATGGCGAGCTGCTGGCCAAGACTGTCTTTGGAAAGTGTCTGAGCGATTGGAATATGTGCTTTGCGAAGGATTTCGATGATATTCAAGCTCTTCAATTTTGCATCTGCGCCGAGCTGGATGAAGTAGATCTTTGGCTTCTTCATGATGCGAGGAGTGAGCTTCTTGTACCATGGAGCCATAGTGACGCGGTCTACACCGATAGACATGCCGATTGCCGGGACGTCTTTCTTTGAACCGATCTGCTTGCCGAGATAATCATATCGGCCGCCGGCAGCGATGGTGATTTCACTACCATCCTCACGGCGTTCAATGATTTCGAAGACACTGCGAGTGTAATACGAAAGCCCGCGGACCAAGTTCTTATTGATGGTGTATGGAATATCCATTTCGCTCAGGAACTCCAAAATCTCCTTGAAGTGCTTTTTACAAGCAGGGCAGAGGAATGAAACTGAGTCAGGCGCATTTTCATTGATCGCTTTTGTTTTTGGATCTTTAGAGTCGAGAATGCGGAGCGGATTTGTCTTCAAGCGCTCGCGATCAATTGCAGGCAATTCGCTTGCATGCTTCTTGTAGTACGAAACCAATTCGCGAATGTATGCAGGTCGGCATTCCTTGTCGCCGATTGAGTTGAGGTCGATTGAAATATCCTGTGCGCCAGCTTCTTGAAGAATAGTAACAGCTGTTTTGATAACGGTTGCGTCCACAATACTTTTTTCACTGCCGAGCGCATCGAGGTCAAACTGATAGAACTGGCGGTAACGTCCAGCCTGTGGATTGTCGTGGCGGAATGATGGGCCATACTGATAGAACATCACCGGCTGCGGCTGGTTCTGCATGCCGTGTTCAATATATGCACGCATGAGCGGCGCAGTGTGTTCTGGTCGAAGTGCGAGATGATCACCGCCTTTTGTCTTCAAGGTGTACATTTCCTTGTCGACAATGTCTGTACCGATACCGATCGCCGAAGTGAAGACTGATTCATGTTCGAGCATCGGTGTTTCGATCGGACTGAATCCGTAGTACATCGAAACTTCCTGAGCCTTTTCAAAAAAGCCCTGAAAGAGATAATACTGATCGCCCATAATATCCCGCATGCCTTTTGGCGCTGCTGGTGCTTCCTTTGCTGCTGTTTTCTTTGTTTTTTCCATAGGTGGAGGTTAACTACTAATTTTCGTAGGCGTTATATTCGCCTGGTAATATGCCAATTGTTCTGACGGGGAAGAGTCGGATAAGTGCTCGGCCGACGATGTTTTCTTTCGGCAGAAGTCCCCAGATGCGTGAATCTGAACTGTACGGTCGATTGTCTCCCATAACAAAGTAATCGTCGTCCTTGACTGTTATAACCATCTGGCCTGTCGTTGCTGAACTGATGTATGGTTCCTCAAGTCGGAAACCGTTTGGATGTTCTTTGTTGGTGATCATGACGACACCGTTGTTAATGGAAACTGTTTCTCCTGGGAGGCCGATGACGCGTTTGATGTAATAGATGCCTTTTGGCTGGCCTGGTGGATGGAAGACGACGACATCGCCGCGCTCCGGTCCATGAAATCTATACGTAAGTTCATCGATAATGAGATAGTTTCGGTCGTTAAACGTTGGCACCATCGATGATCCTGAGACCACGAATGGCTGCGCGACGAAGAATCGGACGCCCATGGCAATAACGAAGACTACCAAGGCGAAGCGAATAAGATCCCAAACAGACTCCTCCTTTGGAGTGTGCACTTGTTTGTTTTCAATTTCCATGGGCGAATTATAGTATGAAAGAGCTATTGACGGAAAGGTCAAGTTTGTGGTCCGGTGGAATAACGTCCTCGGAGAGCGCTGCCGTCATACTTTTCTCGGAGGGACAAGCCCGTCCGAGAAAGAGCATGACTTCGCGCCATGAGCTGCTTCCGTCCATATGGGGCGTGGACTGTGAGCGTTACGGTAACTAGTACTTCGTGGTATTATGTCCGCATGATTACGATTGTTGGCTTGGGCAATCCGGGCGAGATATATGAGATGAATCGTCACAATGCCGGACGGCTGGTTTTGGAATTGCTGGCGAAGAAATATGGTTTCAGTGACTGGAAAGATGATGTGAAGATCAAAGCACTTGTGGCAAAAGGCGAACTTGGCGGCAAGAAGGTGCAGTTTGTCTTGCCGAATAATTTCATGAACAATTCTGGAACGAGTGTGGCACCGCTGATCACGAACGAAAAGGAATTGGATCAGCTCGTTGTTGTATATGACGACCTTGATATTGCCATCGGTGATATTAAAATTTCTTTTGATCGCAGTTCTGGCGGACACAATGGCGTTGAATCGATCATCAAGCGCGTGAAGTCTCAAAAATTTTCTCGTATCCGTGTTGGCATTTGCCCGGTTACTCCGAGTGGTAAGATGAAGGCACGACCGGGTGGTGACGACCGCAAAGATTTTCTCCTGAAAGATTTTCGTGATGCTGAATACGCAGAATTGAAAAAAGTTTCCAAGAAAATCGGCGAAGCATTGGAAATGATGATTAGCGAAGGCCGAGCGAAAGCAATGACGCTCTTTAATTAATATGAAACCCTTAGACAAAAAACCAAGCAAACAACTCCTCATTTTTGGCAAGCATCCTGTGATGGAAAAGCTTGAAAATGATCCGCATTCTATTATTCAATTGTATGTCAAAGACACACTCGATTCTTTTGTTGCCGGAAAAGTAAAGACATTAGCCAAAAAAGGGAAAGTGAATGTTACGTTTGTTGCTGAATCGAAGTTGAATGACATGACCGAAGGTGCCGTGCATCAAGGTTTAGTTGCTTCAGTTAAACCAGTACCATTTCTTGAGTTGAATGAGTGGCTTGCTTCTATTGTCGGTATTGAAAAACCATGTGTCGTTTTGCTCGATGAATTGGAAGATCAGCACAATGTTGGCGCAATTATTCGAACGGCTGTTGCTGCTGGTGTGCATGGAATTATTTTTCCGAAACATCGTCAGGCACCGATTGGCGGAACTGCGTACAAGACTTCAGTTGGTCTTGTTGAAAAAATTCCGCTTATTCAAGTTGGTAATGTAAATGATACAATTCGTACTCTTAAAGAAAATCGTTTCTGGGTTGTCGGTTTGGATATGAAAGGCAAAGATACTTTGTGGTCACAAGATCTTGATATGGCAACCTGTATTGTCATCGGTTCAGAAGGTGACGGAATGCGTGAAAAAACAGGCGAGCTCTGTGACTTCCTTGTTCGTATTCCTATGGAGAATGGTGTGGAATCATTGAACGCATCGGTTTCCGCAGCGCTCGTGATCTACGAGTGGAAGCGAAGAAATTCTCAATAAGACAAAACAAAAAATCCCGCATGAAGCGGGATTTTTTAGTGGAGATTATTTCTTTTCTTCCAAGAATGCGAGCGTCATGCGCTGATCCTTTGGTTCGAAGAGTGTAACCTGGAAGTTGTATGTCTTGCCGAGTTCCAACTTTTCGCGGAGTTTTGATTCGCCGCCGAAGAGGGAATTGTGCACGAGACCTGCAACGCCTTCCTTGATCGCAACGAGTGCGCCGTGCTTGTTGAACTTGATGACTGCACCTTTGACGATGTCGCCCTTCTTCAACTTGCCTTCGTACTCTGTCCAAGGATTTTCTCGGAGTGCCTTGATTGAGAGTGAGATCTTGCCGTCCTTGATTTCGATGATCTTCGCCTTAATCTTGTCGCCGATTTTGAACATTGAGCGAGGATCTTCTACGAGACCCCAGTCAATTTCAGAAATGTGGACGAGGCCTTCGAGACCTTCTTCGATCTTCAAGAAGACACCGAAGTCTACGATACCAGCAACTGAAGTTTCGAGTTCGTCGCCGACATTGTATTTGCCGATGATTTCTTTCTTTTCATCTGGATTTGAATCCTTTTCTGAGAAGATGAGTTTGCCTTCCTTTGAAAGCGCTGAAATGATGGTAACTGCAATTTTCTTACCGATGAGTTTTCGGAGTTCTTTCAAGATCTTGTCCTTGTCAGAATCTTCAACGCGAGGGTAGTGCTCTGCACGGAGCTGTGAAGCTGGGAGGAATCCTGAGATACCCTGCCATTCGAGGATAAGACCACCTTTGTTTGCATCCTTTACAGGAAGTTCGATGATCATCTTTGCCTTGATAGCTTTTTCTGCTTCGCTCCAGATGAGTGCCTGCTTCGCTTCCTTGAGTGAGAGTTCGATATAACCGTCCTCGTTTTCAAGGTCAACGATCTTAGCCTTAACCGTATCACCAATGTTTACTTTCTTGATGATGTCCTTGGCTGCGATGAATTCGCGGCCGTAAATAATACCTGTACCGAATGGCTTCAAGTCAACATAGACTGATGACTTGCCGATATCGATAACTGGACCCTCAACGAGGGCGTCCAATTCAAGAGGAGGAAGTGCTTTCTCGAGGAAAGACTTCGCTGCTGAATTATGAACCTGTTCTTCTGTAACTGTTGTCATAAATAAAAAAATCCGCCAAATGCGGACTTAACTCTAGTTTCTTTTCGCTTGGTCCTCGTGGGAGGGGTGGGCTCGAAGGGTTACTCTAAAGTCCGAATTAATAACGGTTACACAATAGCATATTTTTGGGTAAATGCAAGAGGTTGGGCCCTGCGGTGCTACGCCAAAAAGTCGGCCAAAAGTCGGGGTCCTGGGGTTGTCGACAGTTTCGCGTACTTTTGCCCCGGATGTCCAACTTTTTGGCGTAGCACCGCAGGGCAGATTGCTTTAGTTTGCATAAAAATTATGCTATAATTACCCCATGATTATCACGTACCACGGGAAGCAGTTTTTCAAGTTGCAGCAGGGGGAGACCATCGTTGCGCTCAATCCAATTAGCAAGGATTCAGATTTCAAAGACAAGGTTGCTCGATTTGGCTCAGGCATCGTTCTTTCGTCTGTAAATCATCCAGATTACAACGGCATCGAAACAGTTACTTACGGTGATCAGGAACCGGTAGCTATCACTGGACCAGGTGACTACGAAGTAAAAGATATTTTCATCAAAGGAATTCTTACAAAAACTGAACTCGACAAGAAACCATACATCAATACTGTGTACAATATGGTGCTTGAAGGTATCAATATTACCGTGCTTGGTGCGTTGAACAAAACACTTGAAGCAGGCGAACGTGAAGGTGCAGAAAGTCCTGATATTTTGTTTGTGCCAGTTGGCGATGGTAAAAATGGTCTGCTTGAACCAAAGGATGCATACAAGCTTGCCGTTTCACTTGAACCAGGCATTATTATTCCGACTGACTACACAGACGCATCACTCAAGGCATTCCTCAAAGAAGCCGGAGCAGAAAAGACAGAATCTCTCGACAAATTGGTGCTCAAGAAAAAAGATTTGGCCGACAAGCAGGGAGAAGTAGTAGTATTGTCATATTAATCACATGAGAACCAAGGTCGTCCGATTAGTTCATACAATGCAGGCTCAGCCGTTCCACATACGGAGGGCAATTCTGCTTGGCGGAACATTTATTGTGACCATCCTTATATTCCTATTCTGGATTTCCATGTTTGCGTTCTCACATGGTCCACGAGAAGCACCGAAAGAAATGACAGAGAAAAAAACCGAGAGTCCATTCAGCTTGATCAAGAACAATGTCGTCGAACTGTATGCGAATGCCGGAGAAGGACTCCAATCAGCGCTTCAAAAGTAATTATTCATCAGTAACTAATCATTATGGCAAAAAAGAATTCAGCTCCAGAACCAATTGAACAGGCACCACGCGCCAATGTTGTCCCGGTGGACATCACGCGCGAAATGAAAGATTCGTACATCAGTTACGCGATGTCTGTTATTACCTCACGTGCGCTTCCTGACGTTCGCGACGGTTTGAAGCCGGTACACCGCCGCATCTTGTTTGCTATGCATGAAATCGGCCTGACTGCTTCAGCAAAAACAAAGAAGTCTGCAACAGTGGTGGGTGATGTGCTCGGTAAATATCACCCTCACGGAGACATGGCTGTGTACGACTCTATGGTAGGTATGGCGCAGGATTTCTCATACCGCTATCCGCTCATCATCGGTCAGGGTAACTTCGGTTCCATTGACGGTGACCCAGCAGCTGCACACCGTTATACTGAAGCAAAGATGTCACGCATTGCTGGCGAACTCCTTCGCGATCTCGAAAAAGACACGGTAGATTTCCGACCAAACTATGACGCAACCAAGAAAGAACCAACAGTGCTTCCGGCAGCAGTTCCAAACTTGCTCTTGAACGGAACGCTCGGTATTGCCGTGGGTATGGCGACAAACATTCCACCGCACCACCTCGGTGAAGTGGTGGATGCAACATTGCATCTTATTGAAAACAAAGACGCAACGACCGAAGATCTTTTGGAATTCATCAAAGGTCCGGATTTCCCAATGGGAGGAATTGTCTATGGCTCGACAGATATGAAGCACGCCTACTCAACAGGACGTGGCGGTGTTGTTACTCGCGGTGAAGCTGAAATCGTCGAAGCAAAATCAGGCCAGGCACAGATCATCATCACTTCGATTCCATTCCGTGTAAACAAAGCTGATCTCATCATGTCTATTGCCGAACTCGTTCAGGAAAAGAAAGTTGAA
>CAZHUT010000037.1:0-8787 GCA_964535545.1 uncultured Candidatus Saccharibacteria bacterium
CTCGCTTAATCTCTGGAGCTTTTCATCATATTTTTATTTTTAATTCATGAAACATATTTCATCACAATCAAAGTCTGAGACAAACCGCGGTTTCACTATCGTCGAGCTTATTGTGGTGATTACTATTTTTGGCATTCTCGCAGGTTTGATTTTATTCCGGTATAAGGATTACCAAGCAGCTATCAATCTCGAAAACACAGCTCAGGATATTGCACTTCAGATTCAGAAAGCCGAAAACGATGCTATCGGCGGCGTCTTCCCACACCTCGGCAACGGACAGATGGCGCCTACGAGTGGTTGGCGCCCGAGCTATGGCGTGTATTTTGATCCATCAACGCAGACAAACCAGAAACGATTCCTCGTTTTCTTTGACTGGGAAAGCGTTCAGCAGAATGATCCGGCTTACAAAGCTCGAGGTGTTGACGGACGAGGATATATTTCTGACAATGCTCCGTTCTCATTCTGTCTGAGTGCTACATCGGAATGTATTAATATCATCTTGATTACAAATGATGTGCGAATCGAAAAGACCTGTGAAGGAACCAAGATTGATTGTGACAACGACCCGAATGACGGTATTGGCCCCTTGTCGCTTGTGTTCACTCGACCATTCCCTGAACGTATTGCGGTGAAAGATGCTCCAAATGCACCAGCCGTCCTTACAGCCGACGCCCGAATACGATTGATCAGCGATGTGACCGGACAGCGACGCGATATTGTTATCTCGCCATTGGGTCAAATTCACATTGAAACAGTTCAGCCATGATATACAAACGACAATCACAACAAGCAGGTTTTACTTTGATCGAGCTGATGATCGCTTCGGCAGTTTTTGTGACCGTAACAGTGACTGGAGTCGCGGTGCTTTTGAATGCAACAAACAATTACCGTACGACATCTGAAATCCGTCAGTCGCTCGATACACTTTCATTCGTCATGGAAGATATGACGCGAAATATCCGTCTCGGTACCAAGTTCCATGCTGTTGATTGGAATAACATTGATCAGTTCAATGCCTGCGAAGTGAATACCAGCAGTGCATACGGGCAAATGTGTAGTGGCTTGCTGGCTATGGAATCGGTGGACGGCGACCCGGACCCACAACACGCTGACGATCAAATTATCTACTGGATTTCGGGAGCAAGTGTTGGTGATACAGAAGGAACTCTGTATAAGAAAAGCATGACCGGCCAGTGGCCGCCGAGCGCGGGATGCCAGGGAGTATATGCAAACTGCTATCCGCAGACATTTTCACCGATTACTCCGGCTAATGTACACCTTGATCTGCTCAAATCAGGATTCTCAGTCAGTATTCCAGATCCGTTGATGCCGCCTGTCGTCACGATTCGACTTGCCGGATATGTAGAGTATCGAGCTACAAAAGTTCCATTTGATATCCAATCATCGGTCGCACCACGAACTATTCCTGGACCGTCAGGACTTTCTCAATAATATGAAACAGACACAGAAACAATTGTATATGGCGAAGCGAACGGCAGGTTTTACATTGATTGAAGTGCTGATTGCCGTGGTTATTTTCTCAAGCTCGTTGGCAGGAATGCTCTTGCTTGTTGGTACCGGTATCGGCAATGTGAATGTAGCCAAAGATCGCCTGATTGCAAACTATCTTGCGCAAGAGGGAATTGAGCTGCTTCGGTATAAGCGAGACTATATGACGGTAACCAACGGTTCAAGCGGATGGAATAATTTCACCGGACTTTTCAGCGCAATTGGTGACACAACAATAAACAATTTCCCATATAAGGGACCATTTGGCGTCAGCCCGATCCATCCACTCGATACGCCGAAGGATTGCGGCTCAAATGATCCGACTGCTTGCCAAATTGTTGTAGATCAGAATGGTTCGGCCGCAACAGGCGCATATACCATCAAAGGCGATGCTCCTGCATCATGGACTCCGACGAAATTTACCCGCAAACTGTATTTGGGTGGTACGAATAGTGTTGATTCCTACGTTATTATTTCCGAAGTTACTTGGTCGGACGCAAACCAGACCTACTCGGTTAAGATGAGCGAGACGCTCTATAATTGGCTCTAATATGAAATCACCACAAGCTACAACCAAAGATCGAGGCTATGCAATCCTTTTTGCTATTTTGATGATCTCGATTATTCTTGCCATCACGCTTGGCATTTTGAATATTGCGGTGAAGGAATTTAATTTCACCATAACTGCTCGCGATTCATACATCAGTTTCTTTGCGGCCGATTCAGTTGGCGAATGTGCTCTCTACGCATACAAATCATCTACGCCTGATGCGCCGGCAAGTATACAGTGTGACACTATTAACGGTCCGCAGACTATCACTCCTTCGTCAGTAAGTGTAGGAAATGTAACGCGTTATGCATACGCGCCAGATATTTCAGTTTTGAATGGATGCGGCCGAGTGGAAATTGTGATTGATAACAGTGTTTCTCAAGTAACGACGACTACAATCAATGCGAAGGGCTACAATATCGCATGCAACCAGATGAACTCAAATGTGCGCAATAAAGTTGAACGATTACTGTCGTATGAATTTGTTCAGGTAGGAGGCGGCAATGGTTTGGGTAATAACAACGGTGGTAATAATAACGGGGGAAACAACAACGGCGGCAACAACAATGGAGGCAATCCCGGTGGTGGCGTCGGAGGTATTCAGATCAATAACACTGGCGGTGGAAACATTGGCAATCTTTCCGGACTCCAATTCCAGCCAACTTCGGGTGGAAATAGCGGCCAGTAAAAACCGTCGCTTCGTGGTATACTGACCGGTATCCATGACCAAGGCCGAAGCTCAAAAGCGTATAGCAAAGCTCCGTGAGGCGATAGACAAATACCGCTATGAGTATCATGTACTCAATGCTTTAAGTATATCTGAGGAAGCCCTCGATTCGCTCAAACAGGAACTTGTCGATCTGGAAAAGCAATTTCCGGATCTGATTACGCCGGATTCTCCAACTCAGCGTGTGGCAGGGAAGCCATTGGCTGGTTTTAAAAAGGTTAAGCATAAAGTGACACAATGGTCATTCAACGACGCGTTCTCTCCGGAAGATATGCGTGATTTTGATGCGCGTATGAAGCGTTTTTTGAAGCAGGAAACAGGAAAAGACTTGGTCCCGACATACATCTGCGAACTCAAGATTGATGGATTGAAGGTGGTTTTGGAATATCAAAATGGATTGCTTGTTACGGCAGCTACCCGCGGTGATGGAAGCGTCGGTGAAGATGTGACTGAAAATGTTCGTACGATGGAATCAGTGCCGCTTCGCCTTCGTCAGCCGGTAGATATCATTGTCGAAGGCGAAGCGTACATGCCGCTGTCTCAGTTTAAGAAAATAAACCAAGAGCAGGAAAAGAAAGGGGAAGAATTGTATGCCAATCCGCGCAACATTACTGCAGGAACAATTCGCCAGCTGGATTCGAGTATTGTGGCTAAACGTCAGCCTTCAACATTTATTTACGATATTGCCCAATTGGAAAATGACCCAACTGAAACCCAGGATGAGGAATTAAAGATGCTTCAGAAACTGGGTTTCAAAGTAAATCCACATCATATCCATGCAAAGTCGATGGATGATGTCATTGCATTCTGGGAAAAGTGGCAGAAGGCAAAAGAAAAGGAAGATTATTTGATTGACGGCGTGGTGATCAAAGTAAATGAAAAAGAGTATCAGGAAATTCTGGGCTACACTGGTAAGGCGCCGCGATGGGGAATTGCCTTCAAGTTTCCAGCCGAGCAGGTGACGACGGTTTTGGAAGATATCGTGCTTCAAGTTGGACGTACTGGAGTAGTTACACCGGTGGCTCATTTGAAACCTGTACTTGTGGCTGGTTCAACTGTTTCTCGCGCGACACTTCATAATGAAGATGAAGTGCGCCGTTTGGGATTGAAGATCGGTGATACGGTGATTCTACAGAAGGCGGGAGATGTCATTCCGGATATCGTGAAAGTGTTGACGGAATTGCGAACGGGGAAGGAAAAAGAGTGGAAAATGCCGAAGGAGTGCCCAGAGTGCGGCGCGCCTTTGGCGCGCCGCACGATCGGCAGCAAAGGCACCGAATCCTCAGCTGCCTACTACTGCAACAATCCTCGCTGTCCAGCCAAAGACCGCCGTACATTCTATTACTTCACCTCAAAAGCGGCATTCGATATCGAACATCTTGGTCCGAAAAATTTGGACGTGTTGCTCGACGAAGGCCTCATTACTATTCCAGCTGATATCTTCACGCTCGAGCGTGGAGATCTGCTTGCCTTGCCGCGCTTTGCCGAAAAATCCGTAGACAATCTGCTTGAAGCAATTGAAAAAGCGCGAACTGTGTCACTTGAACGATTTATCGTAGCGCTTTCAATTCCAAATGTCGGCGAAGAAACCGCAATAGATTTTGCTGAGTATTTTGGGGCATTTCAGAAATTCCGTGCTGCATCTCATTCGGAACTTTCATCTATTGAAGGTGTCGGTCCAATTGTTGCCGAGTCAGTCGTTGAATGGTTCAAGGATTCACATCACGCACACAAAGTAGATGAACTCTTGAAGCAAGTTAAAATTCAAAATCCCGCACCAAAAACTATGAGCGCCAAAGTAGCAGGGAAGATATTTGTGCTCACTGGTACGCTTCCGACACTTTCACGCGATGAAGCCAAAGAAATGATCCGCAAGGCTGGTGGCAAAACAGCAAGCTCGGTATCTAAAAAGACTGATTATGTCCTCCTCGGCGAAAATGCTGGCTCTAAACTTGATGAGGCGCAGAAGCTGGGCGTGCCAACTATCTCAGAGGCAGAATTTTTAAAGTTGCTAAAATAAGAGGCATTCCAGCCCTCTGATAAATATAATCTATATTGACATTATACATATATTATGATATAATGCACGGCAATATATCTACCTTTGAATCGGTTAAGAAAACAAGACAATTTATATATTAGTGAATTGCCCTGTTTTCTTAACCCACAAAAAAAATCCTCTTAAAGTACCGGTATTTACAGGGAAATAGTGAGGTAAGCAAATGGAAACTGAAAAAAATTATGCATTTACAAAAACAACTAACTTGTCAGGCAAAGGTAACTACGCAGCTTGGATAATTGATGCCTTATTAATTGAAGGAGTGCAAAAATATCCCCTCGACACCCTATGTCTCTATCCTGTTGAATCGAGCATGAGATTTGTACAACTTGATGTATTGTGTCCAAACAAACCAATACCATGGAAAATATTCTTATATGTTATCCAGTTGTTTGCTAGGAAAGACTTTGGATCCATCAAGCATGAACTTGGTATTAATGCTGAAACCGGAAGGAGAGCATATATCTTAAAAGTGGAGTTACCTGGTGATGAAGAAGTAGGTGTAACAATTTATTGGGATTATTCACTAGAAAGATTTTTTTGGACCTTCTATGGACCTCCGCTCTCAAATTCAATCACTCACCATGAGCCAGGAGATGTGTTTATTTTCCTTCCATATAATGCGTATATGATTCAGGAGTAGTTATTGAGGAGTTATGTAACCCAGCGGTATAATGCCCTGGGTTTTTTTATATTATGGTGTATACTCTCCCATATGGATATCAAAGACATCGACAAACTCGCTGAATTGGCCCGCTTGGAAATTCCCCAGGAAGAAAAAGAGCAGGTTTTGAAAGACCTTACTGCAATCATGGGTTATGTTGCCCAGATCGGAGAGGTGACTTTGCCGGCAGATCTCGTACCTGAATACAACCTCAAGAACGTCATGCGCGAAGATGTGGTAACTACGGACAGCGGCGCGTATACTGATGCGCTTATTGATGAAATGCCTGATCACGAAGGCAGCTTCCTAAAAGTTAAACAAATTCTCTAATATGATTGATCTTGCAACCCTCACAGTAGAAAAAGCACATGAAGCGCTCAAGAAAGGCGAATACACTGTCCGTGAATTAGCTGAAGTGTATTTGGCTGTCATCAAAGAAAAGAATGACGACATCAATGCATATCTGGAAGTATTCGATGATGTCGTTGAACAGGCCGAAGCAGCTCAGAAAAGATTTACTGACGGAACAGCGACAGCAATGACTGGTATTCCAGTTGCGCTTAAGGACAACATGCTCCGAAAGGGAAATATTGCTAGCGCCGGTTCAAAGATTCTTGAGAACTATCATGCAACCTATGATGGCACGATGGTGAAATTGCTCGCCGAAGCTGGCGCAGTTTTTCTCGGCCGAACGAACATGGACGAATTTGCCATGGGTTCTTCGACTGAAACATCAGCATTTGGAAATACAAAAAATCCGCTTGATACATCTCGCGTACCGGGAGGTTCTTCTGGTGGCGCAGCAGCAGCTCTGGCAATGAATGGAGCCCTTGTTTCAATGGGTTCAGATACTGGAGGTTCGATCCGCCAACCAGCTGCATACTGTGGCTTGGTCGGTATCAAGCCTACCTATGGTGCGGTTTCTCGCTACGGCATCATTGCCATGGGAAGTTCCCTTGATCAGATCGGTCCTCTGACGAAAACAGTAGGGGACGCAGAGATTGTTCATAACACAATTTCAAAATTTGATCCGATGGACAGCACTTCAGTTCCAGAAGAAAAACGCACTGCTCCGGGTCCGCTCAAAAAGAAGCTTGGCGTTCCGTCTTCATTCCTCACTGGTCCCGGTATTGATCCAGAAATTCTCGCCAACTTCAACCAGAGTATTGAAAAGCTCAAGGGCGCCGGTTATGAAATCGTCGACGTTTCGCTTCCAGTCATGCCATACTCTTTGGCTGTGTATTACATTCTCATGCCGGCTGAGAGTTCAACTAACCTGGCACGTTTTGACGGTATCCGTTACGGCAAGCAGGTGAATGGGGAAACGCTCTTGGATACCTACAAACTTTCTCGTGGCACAGGTTTTGGTAAGGAAGTTCGCCGCCGAATCCTTCTCGGTACATATGTGCTTTCTCATGGTTACTATGACGCCTACTACAACAAGGCTGTAAAAGTACGCGAAGAAATCACCAAAGAACTCAAGAAAGTTTTTGAAACTGTCGATGCTATCGTCACGCCAACCACGCCAAGTGCAGCATTCAAGTTCGGTGAAAAATCTGGCGATCCTGTCGCAATGTATCTCTGTGACGTCTTTGCTGTTCCTGCAAATATTGCCGGTATCCCAGCTATTTCGGTTCCATCAGGCAAGAATCGCGACAATATGCCACTCGGCATTCAGTTCATGGCAACACATTTTGCTGAACCAACACTCTTTGCGATTGCGAAAGACTTCGAAAAATTAGTATAATATCTCCATGGCAGATGCTCATGGTGGTGGCGAAGAAGGTGGAGGACACTGGCTCGGTCTTTCGATGGGAATAATTGTTATCATTGCGATTGTCGCAGTGCTCATTTTTGGTTTGGCTACGCCGTTTACTCCAACATTTCTGAATATCGACTATGTTTTTGGAAAGATCTTGATCATCTTGCAGGCAGTCGTCAGTTTCTTTGTCGATTACAATGTCGGCATGGGCATCAAGGCTGGGATTGGTATCATTGTTGTGTTCCTGATCGCCCTCAATTTCTACCTTTTTATCCGTTTACTTGAAATGGAAGACGAGCATGAAGACCATGTGTACCACCATGCCGATGACACAACCAAACCACACTCTATGCTCCGACATGTCTTGAATGATGCGAAAGAATTAGGCAGCGACATTGCCTCGATTGCGAAACCGGTAAATAGAGCAACAGATAAGGCCGCTGACCTCTTTAATAAAGCTATCTACATGGAAGATGCCGATCTAGTTGATCCTTCGTCAGCGACACCGGACAATTCCTTGCCGCATGAGGTGGACGAAAAAGAGGGAAGTTCGAAATGGCGGATGGTTTTAAAGCATATGAATTCAAAAAATCCGTCTGATTGGAAGTTGGCAATTATTGAAGCAGATACAATATTGGATGCGCTTGTTGAGCGTGCTGGTTTTCCAGGGGAAACTCTGGGAGAACGACTAAAAAATGCTGATCGGGGAGTGTTTCAGACCCTCGATTTTGCCTGGGAATCTCACAAAGTTCGAAATCGTATTGCCCACGAAGGTTCAAATTTTGTCCTGTCAGAACGGGACGCCAAAAAGACCATTCAGCAGTATGAAGAAGTCTTCAAGGAATTCCAGTATATTTAGCTTGCAAATTTCGGTTTTTTCAGTACAATATGGCTACTAGCGCTTACAAGAGCGTTTTTATATCGCGGGGTAGAGAAGAGGTATCTCCAACAAGACTATAGCGCGAATAACCGTAAGGTTATGAGCCTAGTCTGAAATGGGGTCTCTCGATCTATCCTGAGAGATATATATCGCGGGGTAGAGAAGAGGTATCTCGCAAGGCTCATAACCTTGAGGCCCACGTTCGATTCGTGGCCCCGCAACAATTCGGCAGGTGACATGCCAAAACTCATGTCTTTTGCTGAAGAACGCTTTTTGTCCGGTGGTATGGACGTGGTAAAGTATGGCGGTTTTGCAGAGCCAAAACATCGCCATTGCTCGGAACTATGTGGTATGCCTTCGACAAAAAGCAAAGCAGTTTGCTTTAAGTCGGTGTAGCTCAGGTAGTAGAGCATGGGACTCATAAGCCCAGTGTCGGAAGTGCAAGTCTTCCCACCGACACATTGACGTTAACCAGCGTCAAAAAACAAATGCGATCGTAGCTCAACTCAAGTTGGACTACAGCGAGCACTCGCTTGGCGAACTCGAAGATTGCAAGACGTGAAGCAGCGTCACAAAACAAATGCGATCGTAGCTCAACTGGTTAGAGCACTCGCCTGTCACGCGAGAGGTTGCCGG
>CAZHUT010000038.1:0-7723 GCA_964535545.1 uncultured Candidatus Saccharibacteria bacterium
CCGTCCAGAAGAAGACATGCCATACATGGCAGATGGTACTCCAGTAGATGTGATCCTCACACCGATGGGCGTGCCTTCACGTATGAACCTCGGACAGATTTTGGAAATGCACTTGGGTCTTGCTGCTGAAACATTGGGCTACCAGGCTATTGTTCCATCATTCTCAAGCGCAACTGAACAGGAAATCCGCGGTGAATTGGTCAAGGCTGGTCTCCCGGAACATGGCCGCGTACAGCTCTACGATGGACGAACAGGTGAAGCATTTGAACAGGAAGTAGCCGTCGGTATCATGCACGTCTTGAAACTTCACCACATGGTGGAAGACAAGCTCCACATGCGATCGATTGGTCCATATAGTCTCATTACGCAGCAGCCATTGGGTGGTAAAGCTCAAGGAGGAGGTCAGCGTTTCGGAGAAATGGAAGTGTGGGCTCTCGAAGGTTACGGTGCTGCGCACACACTCCGAGAAATGCTCACGATCAAGTCAGACGATATTAACGGACGTTCAGCGACATTCGATTCCATCATCAAGGGTGAAAAGATCAAGTCTCCGAACGCGCCAGCGTCATTCTCAGTTATGTTGAATTATCTCCGCGGTCTTGCACTCGATGTAGACCTCCGCGGCGACAGTATGGTCGAAGAAGCTAATGAAGAAGGGGATGAAGAATAATATTCGTAATTCTCTAATACATATATATGAGCAACAAAACAATTGATACAACAGGATTTGATGAAATCGTTCTCAAGCTTGCGTCACCAGACCGAATCCGCGAATGGTCATACGGTGAAGTGACAAAGCCAGAAACGATCAACTACCGAACCGGCCGTTCAGAACGCGGCGGTCTCTTCGATGAACGAATCTTCGGACCAGAAAAAGACTATGAATGTTACTGCGGAAAGTACCGACGCATTCGCTACAAGGATATTGTCTGTGAAAAATGTGGAGTGGAAGTCACTCGCTCAATCGTTCGACGCGAACGCATGGGTCATATTGAACTCGCTTCACCTGTAGCACACATTTGGTTCTTGAAGGGCGTACCATCACGCATGTCAGTCCTCATGAACATTCCAGTTGGTGAACTTGAAAAAGTTATTTACTTTGCTGGCTACATCATCACTAAAGTTCACGAATCTGAAAAAGAAGAAGTGATCAAGAGCCTTGAAAGCGAATACAAGTCAAAGATGAAGTCAGTCGCTGACGAAGAGACAAAAGAAAAGTTGAAGACGCTCCTTTCAAGTACAAAGAAAGAAATTGCTGAAATCTACGAAGGCAAGGTTTTGAACGAAATTTCATATCACCACTTCTCATTGAAGTACGGTACTTGTTTCGAAGCATCGATCGGTGCTGAAGCTATCTACACGCTCTTCAAAAATATCGATCTTGAAAAGTTGAAGAAGATCACTGAAGCTTCACTTGAAAAGGCAAGCTCACTCGAAAAGGAAAAGCTCGAGAAGCGTGTTGCATTGATCCGCTCAATGATTCACGCAAACATTCGTCCTGAATGGATGTTCCTCACAGTCATTCCAGTTATTCCTCCAGCATTGCGACCAATGGTTGCGCTTGATGGCGGACGACATGCGACATCTGATGTGAACGACCTTTACCGACGCGTGATCAACCGAAACAACCGTCTCAAGAAATTGAAGGAAATCGGCGCGCCAGATGTTATCTTGCGTAACGAAAAGCGTATTCTTCAGGAAGCGATCGATGCGCTCATCGATAACTCAATTGCATCTCAGAACGACGCACAGGCAATGTCACAGTCACAGCGCCGTGCCCTCAAGTCTCTCTCAGACAACTTGAAATCAAAGCAAGGTTTGTTCCGACAGAACTTGCTCGGTAAGCGTGTGGACTATTCAGGACGTTCAGTTATCGTCGTCGGTCCTACATTGAAACTCAACCAGTGCGGACTTCCAAAGCACATGGCATTGGAACTCTTCCGCCCATTCGTTATCTCAAAAGTATTGTCACAGGAATTGGCATTCAACATCCGCGGAGCTAACAAGCTCATCGAAGAAGGCGTGCCAGAAGTGTGGGCAATTCTCGAAGAAGTGATTCAGGGCAAGTACGTTCTCTTGAACCGTGCTCCAACCTTGCACCGTCTCGGTATTCAGGCATTCAACCCGATCTTGATCGAAGGTAACGCTATCCAGGTGCACCCGCTCGTGTGTTCAGCCTTCAACGCTGACTTCGACGGTGACCAAATGGCCGTATACGTTCCGCTCGGTGATGAAGCTCAAGCAGAAGCTCGTGAACTCATGGCTTCAAACAAGAACCTCTTGAAACCACAGTCAGGTGAACCGATTGTAAACCCATCACAGGACATCATTCTTGGTTGTTTCTGGATGACCAAAATGATCGAAGGTGAAAAAGGTGAGGGTATGATGTTCTCATCTCCAAACCAGGCGATTACAACATATGACTTCGGTGCAGTTTCATTCCGCGCGAAGATCAAGGTGCTCGGTACTGAAAAGGAAAAGTACGCTCAGTTCGAAGGTAAGCCTTTCGAAACAACTGTCGGACGAATCCTCTTCAACTCAGTGCTTCCTGACGATTTCCCATTCTTGAATGAAGAAATCACGAAGAAGCGTATGTCTACGCTCGTAGATGATTTGATTTTGAAGCACGGCATCGATGGTACTCCAGCAGTGCTCGACAAGATCAAGGCATTCGGTTACAAGTACGCGACAAAATCAGGTACAACCTTCGGTATGGATAACGTTAAAGTTCCTGAAGGCAAGAAGGCAGTTATCGCTGCTGCTCGAAAGGAAGAAGAAGTCATCAACGGTCAATACAACGATGGTCTCCTCTCACACGACGAAAAATACCAGAAGGTTATCGAAGTCTGGGAACGTGCAAAGAAAGAAGTTGAAAAACTCATTCCTGAAACACTCGGTAAGGCAGGTTCAGTGTATGACATGGTTACGTCTGGTGCCCGCGGTACAATCGGACAGGTTACTCAGATGGCTGGTATGAAAGGTTTGATCATCAACACCCAGGGACGAACGATTGATTTCCCGGTTATTCCATCATACAAAGAAGGTCTCTCTCCAATTGAATACTTCATTATTACCCACGGTTCACGTAAAGGTCTCGCCGACACGGCGTTGAACACAGCGAAAGCCGGTTACCTTACTCGACGTCTCGTAGACGTTTCTCAGGATGTGGTAATCACTGAAGAAGATTGTGGAACAAAGGAAGGCAAGTGGGCTACTGCAGACAACGTGCTCGGTATTGAAATCCCTCTTGCGAAAAATCTCCGTGGCCGTGTACTTGCTGCTGATTTGAAAGATGAAAAGGGTACAACACTCTACAAGCGTGGCACACTCCTTACTCGTGAAGATGCAAACAAGATTCAGAAGCTCGGTATTGAAAAAGCATACATTCGCACACCATTAACATGTAAGACAGCGCACGGTCTCTGCCAGATGTGTTACGGTCTTGATCTTGGACGCAACAAGCTCGTTGATCAGGGTGAAGCAGTCGGTATCATTGCAGCTCAGGCTATCGGTGAACCAGGTACTCAGTTGACACTTCGAACGTTCCACGCCGGTGGTGTGGCACAGTTGGATATTACAGCCGGTTTGCCTCGTGTCGAAGAAATCTTCGAACGACGCATTCCAAAGAATCCTGCAGTCATCGCGCATGCAGCCGGTGAAGTGCTTGAAATCAAAGTAGAAGGAAAGGAAAAGACAATTATCGTATTGAACGATACTAAGGGCGACAAGAAATCAAATACTGTCGAATACCCAGTTCCATTCCGCCGAACTCCTCAGGTCAAGGCAGGCGACCGACTCTACGCCGGTCAGATCCTTACTGACGGTTCTGCAGACATCGCTGAAATCTTCAAGTACGGCACTCCTGAACTCGCAGAAGAATACATCATCCGCGAAATCAACAAAGTCTATGAACTTCAGTCTGCATCAATCTCACGCAAGCACATCGAAATCATCATCCGACAGATGTTCTCACGCAAGCGCATCAAGCATCCTGGTTCGTCAGAATTTTCACCGGGCGAAATTGTTGAAGCAGTTGAACTCGCTGAAGAAAATGCTCGCATTCGCGAAGAAGGCGGTGAAGAAGCAAAAGCTGAATCACTCGTTCTCGGTATCTCAGAAACATCCCTCACAACAAAGAGCTGGCTCTCAGCTGCGTCATTCCAGAACACCAACCGAGTGCTCATCACCAACGCAGTTCGCGGCGGTATCGATCGTCTCCGCGGTCTCAAGGAAAACGTTATCATTGGCCGCTTGATCCCAGCTGGTACTGGCTTCCGTGGTCCAATTGATCCAGTTGTTGAAGAAAAAGCTGAACCAAAAGCAGCAAAGCCAGAAATGGCAAAGGTGCAGGAATAATACATAGGTAGCAAATGTATATTAAACATTTGCTACCTTGATGCCTTCGGCCCGCATGCCGTCCAAAGCCTGCGGAACTCGGCACCCGCTACGCGGGCTGCCTCAGACAGGTCCTCGGCATTGGCCAACATGCAGGCCTCCGGCTTCCGTAAGCAAAACTGTAGTGCGCAAAAAATTCAATCATGGCAAACACAAACGTTGAACAAATCAAAGAACGGCTTTCGATCAATGATGTGCTTTCGACGTACATAAAAGTGGAAAAATCGGGCATCAACTACAAAGCAAAGTGCCCATTCCATAACGAAAAGACGGCGTCATTCTATATTTCTCCGGCCCGAGGCAGTTATTATTGCTTCGGCTGTGGAGCAAAGGGTGACATCTTTTCGTTTGTGCAGGCCTATGAAGGACTCGATTTCAAGGGGGCGCTGAAGCTTCTAGCAGAACGGGCCGGAGTACCGCTGACGGGATTCAAACCAGAAAACACCGATGAGAAGGAAAAGCTCTTTGCAGTTATGGAAGCGGCGACGCAGTACTACGAAGAAGAGCTGACCAAACATCCGGAAGTAAAAAAATATTTATATGACCGCGGCCTGACTGACGAAACTATCAGTTCATTCCGAATCGGTTTTGCGCCGGATGATTGGCGGGCTCTCTCAACCTATCTCATCAAGAAAAAATTTCCTGAAATCGTTGTTGAAAAGGCCGGTCTGATCAAGCGCTCAGAAAAATCAGTGTATGATCGTTTCCGCAATCGCGCCATGTTTCCGATCTTCGACTCCACGGGACGAGTCATCGCATTCTCCGGACGAACGATGATCGCCGATGATGCAACGCCAAAATACCTGAACAGTCCGGATACGCCGCTCTTCGACAAATCTTCTGCGCTCTACGGCATTGACCGAGCGAAAGAAGCGATTCGCAAGAAAGATTATGCAATTGTGGTTGAAGGTCAGTTTGACCTGCTCCTTTCCCACCAAGCAGGGATCTTGAATACTGTGGCAGCATCAGGAACGGCGCTGTCAGATAGCGTGCCAAGCGGGGATAGAGGAGTGACCAATCTGCAATTACTTGCGCGTTTCTCAAAAAATCTGCTGTTTGGTTTTGATGGCGACAAAGCGGGAATCAATGCGGCCTATCGAGGCTCGCTCCTCGCACTCGGTCTCGGCATGGATGTGAAAGTTGCCAAACTCCCAACAGGAAAAGATCCTGCAGATGTGATCCGGGAAAACAAAGAAGCATGGATAAAGATTTTGAAATCAACAGAACCGGCAGTGATATTCTTTGCCCAGCATCTAGTTGAAACGACCACAGATGTCCGCGAGCGGATTAAGCTCATTCAGAAATTGGTTTTGCCGCTGATAGCAAAAATCCCAAGTGCCTTGGTTCGTGAGCATTCGTTGGCAGAAGTGCAGAAGATTACCGGCACATCAGTCGAAGCGCTCAGGACAGATTTGCAGACATTCGAAAAGGAAAACAAGAATACTGCGCCATTAGCCGAAAAGACTGATTCAACCGAACGCAAATTTACTCTGGCTGAACGCCTGTACGGAATCGTCTTCTGGCAGGAAGGTGCAACGGAACCGCTCGTTTCTCCGTCAGTATTGGAGGACAAGCTCAAAACAGCTCTGGCTGACCGCGCCCTGCTTGTCCGCGACACCGCCCTCGAACATAAGGATGAATTGATATTCGAAGCAGAAGCAAGTTTCGGTTCCGACAAAAATTTAGAACAAGAATTCGACCTTTTGGCCCGACAGCTCCAGGTTCGAGAGCTAAAGCGGAGTCTAGAAGAATTATCCAGACGCATTCGTGACGGAGAACAGGAAGGAAAGGATGTCAGCGAACTCCTGACTGAAGTGAAAGAAAAAACCGCCATACTCCACACCTTGGAATCCTAGATCTGGAATATTAGCCAAGAACACGTTATTATACTAAGCAGTTCACACATCTATGAAAAAAAGCAAAACAAAAGCTAAAGCAAAGGTTCAGCCAAAACCAAAGAAGGTCGCAAAAAAGGCTCCAGTAAAAAAGGTAGTCAAGCCAAGCGCAAAGAAGCTCATCGCAAAGCGTAAGGCAATCATTCCGAAGAAGCCGAAAGTTGCAGTCAAGAAAATTGCCAAGCCGGCAAAGCAGCCAAAGGTCAAGGAACCGAAGCTTTCTGCTGCTGAAAAGAAAGCAAAAGAGCTTGAAACTCGCGCCAACGACATGATCACCAAAGGTAAGAAGCGCGGCTTCATTACCTATGATGAAATTTTGAAAACATTCCCGGATATTGAAAACAATATTCTCTTTTTGGATGAGTTGTATGAAAAGTTCAATACTGCCGGCATCGATGTGCTAGAAGGCGGAAACTTGCTCGATATCGAAGCGACAGTCAAAGATCCGAAGCTCGGCAAGGAATCTCATCAGTACGATTCTATCCAAATGTACCTCAAGGAAATCGGCCAGTATCCGCTCATTCATGCCGCTCAGGAACGCGAGTTGGCAAAGCGAATTGAAAAAGGGGACATGGAAGCAAAAAATCTCCTTGCTCGCGCTAACCTCCGTCTCGTGGTCTCGATCGCCAAGAAATATGTCGGCCGCTCATCAGACCTCACACTTCTCGACTTGATTCAGGAAGGTAACCTTGGTCTCTTCAAAGCCGTTGAAAAATTTGATTGGACGAAAGGTTACAAATTCTCAACTTATGCAACGTGGTGGATTCGCCAGTCGATCACTCGTGCACTCGCTGACCAGTCACGAACGATCCGTATTCCAGTGCACATGGTGGAAACGATTTCAAAATACAAGCAGGTCTACCGACGTCTTTCACAGGACCTCGGCCGTGACCCGCTTCCGGAAGAAATTGCAACAGAAATGGGTATTGAAGTAGAAAAGGTTCATGTTATCGAAAACATCAACCAGGATACTGTATCCCTCGAACAGCCGATTGGTGATGACGATGAAAAATCAACTCGTGGTGAATTTATCGCTGATGACAAAATCCTCCGCCCAGACCAGGAATCTTCACGACGTATTCTCCAGGATCAGATCCGTGAAGTTTTGAATGAACTCTCTCCAAAAGAACAGAAAATCCTTGAAATGCGTTACGGTCTCCACGATGGTGTGCAGCACACCCTCGAAGAAGTAGGTCAGGAATTCGGCGTTACTCGTGAACGTATTCGTCAGATCGAAGCTAAGGTGCACGAAAAGTTGCGCAATAACGACAAGATTGCGCGTCTCAAGAACTACTTCGACTAAGCTATTGACTTAATCTAAGCGTTTGCTATATTCAAACTATGATTATTAAGTTCACAAACAAGCCCCTCTGCCCGGTATGTCCGAAGGTTTCAAACTTCGTGGGTTTGTGCGTGCGCTTGTCTCAGTAGGT
>CAZHUT010000039.1:0-7617 GCA_964535545.1 uncultured Candidatus Saccharibacteria bacterium
GTTTTCGGAGCTCATATGCGCCCGTAGCTCAGCTGGTAGAGCAGTTGCCTCTTAAGCAAATGGTCGAAGGTTCGATCCCTTCCGGGCGCACACAAAATACAAAACCCGCACCAAAATTCAAACGGTGCGGGTTTTGTATTTTGTGGCCCGAGCGAGCCAACTGCTTGGCTCGCGTAAGGGATCGAAAGACTTTTCCGTACGAGCGAAGCGAGGTGGAAAAGTACCTGCCGACGTGGTCGGCGATCCCGTAGCTACCGCACGATGCGAAACCTGTACCGCGCCTGTAAGGCGAGATCCCTTCTGGTGCTATAGAAAAAAGCAGCAGTTTTAAACTGCCGCTCCTAATTTTCATTTAAACCACAAAGGCGTAAACCCGCCTTCAATTCTCTTTCTCTCCGGATCCACTACCTGACTTTTCTTCTTGTAACTTCTCCATGGATATCTCTCAAGCACAAACACCAGCCTCTGGGAAAAATCCTTGGCAACAGTCGAAAAGAACGTATACCGTTCAGGTCTGCCTAGTGGCATAAACAAGAACTTCCCAGGCTCGCAAAGGGGCGTAACCTCTTCCATCAAGTAACGACCTTCTTCCGCTTCACAGGCAATCTGGTATCTGGTTTGGCTCACTAAATCCTCTCGAGTGATAGCAATCCCAGACTCTTTTGCCCAAGCCGACCAGCGATCTAATTCAATCTTAAAGGTCTTTTCATCAACATTTTGGTCGAATTGCTCAGTCTCAAGTAGGGTAGAGTTGGGTTGGTGTCTCCTTCCTAGAATATCGTCTTCCCAGTTTCCAAAGACAACCGGAGCTTGATATGTCTCGGCAACACTGGCAATCATAGACATGTATTCTTGCTCAAGTTTTTTGCCAATGACCCTTTGATCGATGTACGACCGGGAAAAAAGTATCCACCATTCAATCCTGAAACCATTCTCGGTAAACAAGGTTACAATCCTCGGTATTTCCTTTTTGAACAGGCTGATTTCTTCCCGTGAAGGGGAGAAATCAAATCCCTGTTCTTCGTATCTTTTCTCGAACGCTTTGGAAAGCGACCAGGGGCTAATGATGGTAATCGGCTTGTTTTGCATTCTGTATTCATCAAGATATGTATCTACCCAATCCTGTATTTTCTGATTGTTGTCCAGGTTGCGATTAAGCTCCCGAAGCTTCTTCATAACGGCTAATGTTTCTCGTAGCATTTTAATTTTAGGTTTTAAATTTGTTAAAGAAAAATGCGGGAAGATACTTCCTCCCGCATAACAATAGTAAGGTGAGGACCAGCTCCTCCCAGAGATAAGCCAGATGTATGGTTTCTCATATTTAGTTTTTAAGGAATTCATTCGAGTTTTGAAAATTCAAAACCCCTTCTCCAAACGAAGAAGGGGCTGGTTTCGAAGCGCAGTTACGCCGAAAGCAATCCTTTCCTCATTTGGGAAGGATTATGATGATGCATGCGATCAAGCACGAGGCGATAACCGCCAAATTTGCCGTTGAGCCATTTTGAAATGCGAGCAACAGTCGTTGAAGAGAGGCCAGTTTTTTCGGTGATAGTTGTGTACTGAGTATTAGCCGAGAGCATCCGTGCAGCTTCCAGGCGCTTTGAAAATTCCTCAATTTCTTGCGAGGTCAGAAGGTCCCGCAAAAAGCGCTTCGCCTCGTCCTCGTTCTTGAGGTAGAGGATGGCGTCCACGAGCTGCTTATTCTCTTTGAGGTTCCAATTTGGTTCCATGAAGCCACTTTAGCAAACTAAAGTGCTTTAGTCAAGTAAAGTAGCAATTTCCTTGAAAAGAAAAGATTGTGTAGTATATTGGGGTTATGAAAAAACGTATTATCTTGGCCTCCACATCTCCTCGCCGCAAAGAACTTCTGTCGAAAACAGGAATTCCTTTTGAAATAATTCCAGGAGATTATGAAGAGGACATGACGCTTCCAATGGCTCCGCTTGAATTGGCTAAGCACCTCTCTTTAGGGAAAGCAGAATCAGTTGCACGCAAGGAGCAAGGGGTTGTGATTGGATCAGATACGTTTATTGTTCTCGATGATAAAGTTTTGGGAAAACCCCATACTCCTGAGCGTGCCCGAGAAATGCTTACTATGATGCGTGGTCGCGAGCACAGGGTCGTAACTGGATATGCAGTTATAGATACCGAAACAGGCAAAATAATTTCTGGCGTAAGCGACAACACCATTCTTTTTAAGAATTTTTCTGATGAAATCATGGATGCATATATTGCAACAGGAGAGCCTCTTGATCGTGCCGGTTCATATGCCATCGCGGAAGGTGGTGCACAACTCGTTGAAAAATATGAAGGTGACTATGAAGGAATCATCGGGTTGCCTGTAAGGGATGTAGTTCGAGCTCTCCAGGAATTAGGCGTTGAAGTTTCAAATGGCTAAAGTAGAATCCATCCTCATTCTCGAAAACATCCGCTCCGCCCAAAACGTCGGCGCGCTTTTCCGCACTGCTGATGCTGCAGGGATTTCAAAGATCTATCTAGTTGGTTATACTCCGGATCCGCTTGATAAGTATGGCCGCCCTCGAAGCGATATCAGCAAAGCGGCACTTGGGGCAGAGCAGAGTATTCCATGGCAGCATGTGGCTACTATTTCACCTTTGATAAAGAAATTGAAAAAAGAAAGTTTTACCGTTGTTTCAATTGAGCAGTCGGAAACTTCGATTGACTATAAAAAAATAAAAGCCACCGGCAAGGCAGCTTTTATTCTCGGTAATGAAGTTGAAGGGGTTTCAAAAACAGCGCTTAAGAATTCTGATTTCATAGCTGAGATTCCGATGAAAGGGAAGAAGGAGTCTTTGAATGTTTCAGTTGCAGGAGGTATCGCCCTTTTTCGAATGCTCGGAATTTAATAGTTAGTCGGTGATCCCGGGCCGTACGTCTCACCACTATCAATCGGTGGCGGTGGCTTCAAAAATGGATTTGCCGTATTTGCCCGTTCCGGTCCGCCGGTGTAGTACCAAATGATAAACAGGGCAACGACAACAAGAATGACCATCCAGATCACGTTGCCGATACCGCTTCCGCCTCCTCCATGTCCACTCATATATAATGTATTGCTAACTAATAAGTTACGGCTTCAGAAGCTTTTGATGAACTGAACAGTAGTGCGCGCTTCTGCCGCCGACGACTTTACGAAGTATAACACCTTTGCAGCCGCGCTTGCCACAGGGTTTTCCGGTTCGACGATAGGCATTGTGCGCATGGCTAAATTTTCCTGGTCGACCGTCTATATTTCTATAGTCACTCGTTGAGTCACCCTTAAAATCTATGCCTTTTCGAAGGACAGTTAAAACAGATGTATATAACAAATTCATTTTTGCTTTAGGAATATGCGCTATGCGTTCTTCAGGATTAAGACCGGCGAGCCACAGCGCTTCGTCGGAATAAATATTTCCAACACCCGAGATAATAGTCTGATCCATCAAAACTGACTTGAGTCTTCCCGCCGGCCGTAACGAAATACGTTCAATAAATTTCTGTACGGTGAAATTTTTCTCCAATGGCTCAGGCCCAAGTCCGGCAAGGTGTTTTGAATCATGAGCATCTCTTGTTGAAAGCAGGGTAACTTTGGCGAATTTTCTCATGTCAGAGAGTACCAAACACTTTCCGTTCGAAAGCACAAAGACAACATGCAGGAATTTGTTGAATGGATCTTTAAGCGGTCCGTCTTCATCCGCAAACCAAGTATTTGTTTTCTTGTCGTAAGCATATTTGCCGTACAGTAAATGCCCGGTCATTTTCATATGGACCAAAATCGTCTGCTTGTTGGAAAGATTGATCAGGATATTCTTCGCTCGGCGCTCGACTGAAACTACTTTGGCCTCGCACGCGTTCTTTTTAAAAGTCTCAAAAAATGAGACTGATTTCAGAGTGTCATTAAAGTGCGACAGGGAAGGCTTCTTTACCGGCAAATCACTCCAGATATCTTTGATGGTGAGTTTCGGCAGCACTTTTTGTAGACCTGATACGGTCGTTTGAACTTCGGGGAGCTCTGGCATGAGAAAAGTATAGCATTGGAATGCTTCGCCTGGCAGAGTTCAATCAGCACTACTACGCGACTCGGCACAAATTGCCTACCGTCAATTTGCATTGATTTTTATGATTTTAATGGCATAATTGGGCAAAACTGCTTGAAATGAAAAGACTCATAACTCCCATGCGGCTCTTTGTCGCATCGCAGGTACTTCTTGTTGTATTCGCCCTGTTTTTTCAGATTGAAGGTATCCACACCGCGAAATCTACTGAAAGCATTACGATCTCTATGTTCATATGCTTCTGTATGTTTACCGGTTTCAACTCTGGTTTAAGCTTTACACTTTGGCGTCCATTTGGCCGACCTGAAGGATACACATTTACAAAGGCAGAACTAGATGCACGAGCTGGTTGCTTGGTGTACTTGGGAAGCTGTTTACTGTATGCATACGTTGCCCTGAATTGTTTTTATCAACGTAAATATGTTGAACATGTGCCAACATTCCAGGAGCAAGACTTCTACACATTGGCATTTTTCTTTGCCATAATCACTGCACTCTATTTGCTTTTTAAAACATCGGGCGTTGAAGAGCCGCTGTTAAATCCTCGCATTGCCGGTATTATTGCTTTGTTTGCCGCGCTTGTCCCTCACATTAGTGCAGGCATACGAATTTTAGACAAGGGTACCGAAGCTATTTCCGAAGTTTCGATTTGGTGTAGCCTTGGAATGATTATTTCCAAGTTGCTGTACTATGCGCATATCAGGAAAGAAGCCGGGAAAAATATCGATGAAGTTCATAAAGCCGAGGGAGTGTTGATTGCTGAATTTTTTGGCAATTGCCTGACATGGCTATTTGTAATCGGATGTTACTATTATATGCAGTAATTTTTTATTGCTGCGAAATTATAAATGCCGGCACTATGTGTCCGGCATTTTTTTTATTTACCCAACATTTTTAACGCTTCTTTGATCTTCTGGTTTGTCGGCAAGCTGCTATCAATCTGTTTCAATACATCGCGCGCTTCGTTCTGAGAATAGCCGAGGGATTGTAGGGCAAGGATTGCATCGGATTCTCCGCGGAGATCCATTTTGTTTTCGCCGTTCGTTCGGCCGCGCATTTTGTCGCGTAGCTCAAGCACAATTTTTTCAGCAGTTTTTCTACCGATACCAGAAACTTTTGTCAGGTAGCCGGTGTCACCGGTAGCGATTGCTTGTTCCAGTGTTTCAATATTTGCAATCGACAGGACATTCAATGCGCCGCGTGGACCAATACCAGAAACAGTGAGCAATAATTCAAATAGGGAAAGTTCAGCTTCAGTTTGAAAACCGAATAAATCCAAGGCATCTTCGCGCACAGCTAGATGCGTAAAAAGGGAAGCGTCAGTTTGCCCGTTTAACTTTGCCAGGATTTCAGGTGTGCAGAAAATCTTGTATCCCACACCACCACACGAAACCAGCACGTATTTTTCTGTAACGAGGCGAACCGAACCCTCAATGTAACCAATCATGGGACTAGTATACCACGGCATATACTGGCAGAGCTGCTAAGTCTTTGCACGTATGGGGCACAAGCAGCTCATGGCGCGAAGGTGTGCTCTTTCTGGTGGAGTTTACGGAACCAGAAAAGTACACCGCCAGCGCTCTCCGAGGAGTCTAATCCAAGTAACCAGAAAGGGCTTGCAAAATATAGCTTTTCTGTTATAGTGACGGTACTTCAGTATGTGTCTCATACCGGAGGGTAAGAATATATACTCCAATATTTTATTAGAACTAGCGCATACAATTCATGCCAATCACAAAGTCAGCAAAAAAGGCGCTCCGTGGCTCAGCTCGTAAAAAGGCTGTAAACGATCGCCGAAAGAAGACGATGAAGGATTCAATCAAGGAGATTGAAAAGCTCGTCAAAGCTAAGGGCCTCGCGGAAGCAAAGAAACTCGTTTCAGCAGCCCAGGCGGCAATCGACAAGGCAGCAAAGAAAGGTGTTATCAAGAAGAACACAGCTGCTCGAAAGATCGCTCGACTCTCACGCATCACAAAGAAAGCATAACGAAGCCCCCGACTCAAGTATGAGCGGGGTTTTGTTTTGTAAGAAAGTACTGAGTTCATCGTCATAACAGGTATAACGTGATACTATTATGATTATTATATTTGGATTCACAATTGCATACCTAACGAAATCATTCGTTTTTGCCGTGCGTGGTAAATCTAAAGCACCAATAATCAGTACTATCTAATATGTCACACCTCATCAACTTTTACGGACTGGAATGTCCCCACTGTGAGAACATGGAACCGCTTATAGGCGAACTCGAAAACCAGACAGGTCTCCGTGTGGATCGTTTGGAGATTTGGCACAACAAAGACAACGCCGCCAAGATGCAGGAATGCGACAAGGATGGCGAATGTGGCGGCGTGCCATTTTTCATCAATACAAAAACTGGCAAAACCTTGTGTGGTGAAGCCAGTTATGACGAGCTATTAGATTGGGCTGGTGTAGACGAAGCAGCTTTAGCCAGCGATAGTGATCGCTAAGTAGATAACCGCCACTCCAATGAGTGTCATCACGGTCGTCCACTTTGTTGGATGGCCGTGATAGCTTTCGGGGATAAGGTCACTCGCGCCGATGTAGAGAAAGAAGCCGGCGAAGAGCGAAAGGAGAACAGCCAGACCTTTTTCTGGAATTGGAATAATATAGGCGAGAATCACTCCGACAATTGGGGCGACAGAATCAGCCAAGAGCCACTTCATGGCCTTGGCTTTTTCGCCGCCGTTTTTCAAGACTGCGCTAATGGTGTTGATGCCATCTGAGAAATCGTGGGCGAGAACTGCAACTGCGACGATTGCGCCGAGAGCAGGGGAAACCTGGAACGAAAGTCCGACACCGAGACCGTCGAGCAAACTATGAAAAGAGAGTGACCCAGCACGGAGGTCTGAACGCTTGTGGTCGTGATCTTCGCTATGCGCGTGGCTATGGCTGTGTCCGAGAAAGACGCGATCAATAATCATATAGAGAAGAAAGCCGATAGCCGTGTACATCAAACTGGTGTTTGTCGTGAAGTGAGCTGCGCCAAGCTCGATAGACTCCGGCAGCAGATCAAAGAATGCTACGCCAATAACAGCACCGGCTGAAAAGCCGATGATCAGGTGCAATTTGTCTTTAAATTGTAGGGCGAGTCGGCCGCCAAGGTAGGTCATAATGCCGGCGGCGAGGGCGATGAGGATGATTGTCATATTTCTATAATAGCATCCCTGTCAAATGAACGGCATTGGACTAATTCAAAAAAGTAGGGTATAGTACGCCTACTCCGCCATGTACCGCATAAGGGCGGACTTTAAATTGACCGAAACGCGAAAGCGTCAGTGCGCATGGTCTCGTCGTTCAACGGATAGGACAACAGTTTGCGGAACTGTAAATCCAGGTTCGATTCCTGGCGAGATCACCCTCAAATTTCAAAATCTCACCTCTCTTTGCGCATATTCTATTCAGCGCTACAATACATACATGCGCAAACTCATCATCTTAGTTCTCTCCATTTTTGGATTTTCACTAACATATTCGCTTGCTTCTGCACATGAAGCGTACGTGCTCCCATATCAGACTTTCTGGGAGGGGATGAAGCAGTCAT
>CAZHUT010000040.1:0-7013 GCA_964535545.1 uncultured Candidatus Saccharibacteria bacterium
TCTTCTCAATTGAAGGTCGCGGTACAGTAGTTACTGGCCGTATCGAACGTGGTGTTGTTAAGGTTGGTGAAGATATCGAAATCGTCGGTATCAAGGACACAGCGAAGACAACCGTTACTGGTATTGAAATGTTCAACAAGAACCTTAAGGAAGGTATGGCCGGCGACAACGCAGGTATTCTCCTCCGAGGCGTCAAGAAAGAAGATCTCACTCGAGGTCAGGTTCTTGCAAAGCCAGGTTCAGTTACTCCTCACGTTGATTTCGAAGCTGAAGTATACATCTTGAAAAAGGAAGAAGGTGGACGTCACACTCCATTCATCTCTGGTTACAAGCCTCAGTTCTACGTACGTACAACTGACGTGACTGGTGAAGTTACACTTCCAGCTGGAAAGGAAATGGTTATGCCTGGTGACACAGTCACTTTCAAGGTAAAACTCGTTACTCCAGTTGCGCTTGAAGAAAAACAGCGTTTTGCTATCCGTGAAGGTGGTAAGACAGTCGGTGCTGGAGTTGTTACAAAGATCGTAGCGTAATCTAGTTGCGCGCGCCGTCGCTTCGCGACGGCGCGCAAACCAGAACGCTCCCTCCTATTATGGCTACAGCTACAAAACCAAAAAAGACTGCCAAGAGCAAAGAGGAAGGTGTAGTGAAATTGCGCATTCGTGTCCGAGCATACGAGAACAAAATTCTCGACGCTTCGGTCAAACAGATCATGGATACTGCCGCTCGTTACGATGCAGAAGTCCTTGGTCCAATCCCGATGCCGACCGAAATCAAAAAATATACGGTCAATCGCTCATCATTCATCTACAAAAACACTCGTGAGCAGTTTGAAATCCGAATACACAAACGTGTAATCGACATTGTAAATCCTAATCAGAAGACTATTGAAGCGCTTACCAACCTCTCACTCCCATCAGGAGTCGATGTTGATGTAAAAATGCTCTAAGTGGAACAGGCCTGCGCAGTGCATTTTTGTTCACCCTCCGGGATGACCAAAAAGTGCATCTGCTCCGGCTCATGTTACTCTTATGACATTTAAACAGAGCGCGAGAATCTGTCCTATTTATGAAATTCGCAGTTGGAACAAAAGTGGAGATGGTGCAGTACTTTGCCGAAGACGGCAAGGTGATCCCATCAACTGTTATCGCAACAGGTCCTGCCACAGTAACTCAGGTAAAAACGAAAGCAAAAGACGGCTATGATGCAGTCCAGGTAGGTTTTGGCGAACAGAAAAAAGAACGCCAGACAAAAGCTCACTTGGGTCACGTCAAGGAACTCGGTTCCTTCCGTCACTTGAAGGAATTCCGCGCAAAGAACGGTTCACTTCCTGAAGTGAAAGTCGGTGATGTCATCGATCTCTCACAGTTCAGTGTAGGTGATACAGTTCGCGTGACTGGTACTTCAAAAGGTAAAGGTTTCCAAGGTGTTGTGAAACGCCATGGATTCGCCGGAGGTCCTCGAACTCACGGTCAGAAACACTCTGAACGCGAACCAGGTTCCATCGGTGGAGGTCTCCGAACTCGTGTTCCGAAAGGCATGCGCATGGCGGGACGAACTGGTAGTGATACCGTTACCGTTCAGAATCTTAAAATCGTTGACGTCGATACAGCGAATAACCTCTTAGTGGTTAAAGGTGCAATTCCGGGACGCCGTGGTACGGTCGTTTCGATTGTCGGTTAATTATATGGCTACAAAAACTACAGCTAAGAAGACTGTTGCAAAAAAGGAACCAAAAGTTTCTGCTGCAGCAGCAACTGAAGCGAAGCTTTACAGCCTCGCCGGCAAGGAAGTAGGAACTGTTGATCTTCCAAAAGAAATCTTCGGTCTTACATTCAATTCTGACCTTGTCCACCAGGTGGTTACTTCAATGATGTCCAATGCCCGTGCTGGCACAGCTGACACCAAAGGCCGCGGAGAAGTTCGCGGTGGCGGTCGAAAGCCATGGAAGCAGAAGGGTACAGGACGATCACGTCACGGTTCATCACGATCTCCGATCTGGAAAGGTGGAGGCGTGACACACGGACCGCTTGCTGAAAAGAACTACAAGAAAAAGATCAACAAGAAGATGCGTGCAAAAGCTCTCTTTATGGTTCTCGCCCAGAAGCAGAAGGACGGCAATATCCTCTTCGTCGATTCTCTTGAATTCAAGACAGCAAAGACGAAAGATGCGGCAAAGGCTTTCTCAACACTCGCAGGCATCAAAGGCTTCGAGCGCTTGAAAGGCAAGAAGCGCACAGCACTTGTAGCACTCCCTGAAAAGAATGACACTACATTGCGCGCTATCAAGAATTTGCCACAGCTTGATACAACTTATGTTAAAGACATCAATCCGGTCGAACTTTTGAGCAGTAAATACTTGGTCGTCACTGACGCGAAGAAGACATTTGATCTTCTCTTGTCACGATTGGCTAAATAATAATCTTTATGGCCACAAAAACTACAGCCAAAAAAACAGGGGCAAAAAAGAGTACTGCAAAGAAAGCTCCGGCTGCTAAGGCTCCAAAAGTCACAGCAGAAAAAGTAGCAGCTCCAGTCAGTGTGAAGTCAGCCCTCTACAATGCGCCAATCGCAACTGTATTGGTTAACCCACGCATCACTGAAAAGGCTACACAAGTCGCTGAAAACAACGTGTATACATTCAATGTTGTTCCAGGCGCAACAAAAATCCAGGTCAAAGAAGCGATTTCAAAACTCTACAAGGTAACTCCGGTCAAAGTGAACATCATGAAGATCCGAGCTCGCAAGGTAGTCGTTCGTGGAAAGCGTGGAACTGAAGCTGGTGGTCGAAAAGCATACGTCTACCTCAAGAAGGGAGATAAGATTGAGTTAATGTAATGAAATCATATAAACCTACAAGTGCGGCACGACGTCAGCTTCAGACTGTTAACTACAAAGAAAAGCTCTCTGGACATCGCGCGCTCAAGTCTTTGACTCGAGGTCGCAAGCGTTCAATGGGACGAAACAATCAGGGTCGCATTACTACTCGCCACAAAGGCGGTGGTAACAAGCGAGTCTATCGAGAAATCGATTTCTTGTACAACAAGAAAGAAATTCCTGCGAAAATTGTTTCAGTTGAATATGATCCAAACCGAACAGCGTTCATCGCGCTCGCAGTCTACAAAGACGGTGAAAAGCGATACGTTGTCGCTTCAAAAACAACTAAAGTCGGCGACGAATTTATTGTTTCTGAAAAGGCCGCATTGAAGCCGGGTAACCGACTTCCGCTCAAGTTTATCCCTGTCGGTATGTTTGTCTACAATGTTGAGATCAAACCGAATGGCGGCGCAAAGCTTTCACGCGGCGCAGGCACATTCGCTCAGGTAGTAGCGAACGCTGATGGATACACGAACTTGAAAATGCCTTCAAGCGAAGTGCGAAAAGTGTCAGAACTTTGCTGGGCAACTATCGGCGAAGTTTCTAATGACGAGAACAAGCTTCGAAACTTCGGTAAGGCTGGTCGCTCACGATGGCGCGGTATCCGCCCAACGGTTCGCGGTACAGCTATGAACCCAGTTGACCACCCATACGGTGGAGGTGAAGGACGACAGGGACGTGGTACTCGACGACCAAAGACCCTCTGGGGTAAGGTCACTGGTGGACGAAAGACTCGTACTCCAAAGAAGTACTCAAATCCATTCATTGTTTCTCGCCGTGTCACTGGCAAGAAGCGCAAGCAAGGATAATACACACAAAGTATCGAGAGAAATACTGCAAAACCCCGCCTGCAAGCGGGGTTTTGTGTTGGCTGGGCGTGAATAGATTTTTTATGTTCACCAGGCCATTTATGTGACAGAGGAGCGGCTGGTTTTTGACAAAATTACCTTTTTCTGTTAAAGTAATTTCAAAAGCACTTCAATTTTTTTTTTGATGAACTGAGAAGATTTCAGTCTTTTGAGTTCATCAAAAAACAAAAAGAGTGAATACTACTATAAGTGACATCCTTAACAGCAAAAGAGAAGCAATTTTACAAACAGCCGAATACTGCTTCGATTACATTACCTCGGTGGATAGCCGTGTTCGTTTGGACGATAAGATTCGAACAGGGATACAGGTGTTGGTACGGGTATTGAATACTCGCGACTTAATCAACGCTGCTATACAAGAGCCATCAGAGCACGCCAAATTTTTCGTAACTGAAAAATCAGTGCGAGCAGAATCTCATAACCATTTTTCATCAGGCAATACCGCTAATGCAGATGAATTTTATTTTCATGGTTGTGTTGCGGTGCGCATTGCACCCGATATAATCGTGCATGCTTCCACTTCAGGTTTGAAGGAGGAAGAAGATGTTGCAGTGTCAATTGCAATGCTTGCTACACTCTTAGGTTGGAGCGTGCGCCAGGTTATTGAGAATATCGAGTTGTATAACGGATGTATACATCCGGCTATAACAGACGAAAAAAATTATTTACACACAATGCTTGTGGAATTACCACAAACTGCCTAAATTATTGTTAGCATGGTTAACAACAGCCACTGCGCTCATCTTCCGTTGGATGGAATGGGTTGCAGTGGTTTTTTATTTTCTCTGCTATACTTACAGCATGTTTGATGAACCAGCAAAAGAGATTGAAGCCTTTAGTGTCGTAAAACGGGCAAAGAGCTTTCCGCATGCAATGAGGGGTTTGATCGTTCTCATCAGGACGCAACATAATATGTGGCTGCATTTGCTTTCTGGGGCAGTGACAATCTTTCTCGGTTTCTATCTTAAGGTTTCCTCAGCTGAATGGCTCGGTCTTATATTTGCGATGGCGATTGTCGTCGTTGCTGAAGCATTCAATACTGCTATTGAATTCGATATAGATTTAACCAGCCCGGATTATCACCCGTTTGCACGCGACACAAAAGACGTCGCCGCAGCGGCAGTTTTGTTGGCGGTTATCGCCGCTGTTGCTATCGGCCTGATTATTTTTGTGCCGAAAATCAGCGTGCTTGTTCGGTAATTTTGTCTGAAATAGTCACTACGACAAGTTTTATGTCCTGACTGAACCACTCTTTTGCCAGTGCTTCAAAGTGATCGGTTTTTTGAGTAAGATAAAAATCTCGTGAACCCGTCTTGCCGAGCTTTGATTCAATCTCCGGATGTCGTCGGAGATAGTCGGCAACTTTTACATGTATAAACTCGTCCTGCGAAATGAGTTTGATGTGTGGTCCGATGATCTCTCGGATTTCTTTTTTGAGAATAGGGTAATGAGTGCAACCTAATACAAGAGTGTCTATCTTTTTTTCTAAGAGTGGTTTCAAGTACTGCTTGAGTAGTGGTGGAATCAGATCCCATTCGCCGTTTTCGATACAGGGCACAAGTAACGGAGCTTCTTGCTGAAAGACACGGATATGCGTGCTGGCTTTCTTGAATTCTTTCTCATATGTTTTTGATTTTACTGTGGCTACCGTTCCGAGGACTCCGACACGATCTGATCCCAACGATTCTTCAACTGCAGGAATGATTACACCAAGGACTCGACGATCAGGGTACCGCTTTGGCAAGAATGTTTGCTGTATGTAACGTAGCGCTTCTGCTGAAGCAGTATTGCAGGCAACGATAATCAAGGCGCAGTCCTGCTGAAAGAGAAATTCCACACCGTTCTGGAGGAACGAGCAGATGGCTTCCTGGTCTTTGTCGCCGTACGGAAGGTTGACCGTGTCGCCGAGGTAGACATAGTCATAATCAGGCAAAGCACTAACAATGGTTTTCATTGTAAATAAGCCGCCGAGACCTGAATCGAATATGCCGATCTTCATAGCCCTACTATAGCTGAAATATCCTTAAAAATAAAATAAAAAAAACAGGCAGAAGCTTGCGCTCCTACCTGAGGGGAATCGCCACTATGGCGAAAAAGTTTATACAGTAGTCAATATTCGTTTTTCCAAAGTCCACGGAATTTTCTGGCCGGCCTTGAATGGACGAATCTTATTTCCGTTTGCATCGATGAATTCCGGAACCGTCTGCTCCTGATAGTGCAGGGTGATTGTTTCTGCTGAAGGTTTCAGACCGAAGATTCCCAGGTTATTTACCGACATGAAATTTTCAAACACCAGAATACCTTCATCAGTTTTAAACATACCCATTAAATCAAAAGCCATTGCATATGCTTCAACACTTGCTACATGAGCAACACCGCAACGACTGCAAGGCTCATGTTTGTGTATATCAATATGCCATGCATTATCATCACCAGCACCAAACTTATGCTTCTTTGGTCCAAACATAATTGCCTGACGTAAATAGTCCACATCAGCTTGGGGTTTCAATATTGGCTGACACACATTTTCTACATATGCTCCTGGTTTCCAAGGAGCTACACCTCCGTGATAGATGGCGTCGGTGTTGTACAAAATATGTTGGGGGGTGACGGTGGCAGTTACGTTATCAGGTGCTTCCTCTACAAACTGAGCTGCTTCTTTGGTTGTTACATGTTCAACCGAAATAATCAGCTTTGGAAATTTACGGTGAATCTCTGTAAGGGTTTCATCAGTATACACGCGTTCTTTATCCACAAAAGGAATCTCTGGTCGAGAGCTGTCAGTTTCCGGATGAATTAACAGCGGGATACCTAATTCCTCCATTACAGCAAACACACTATAAACGTTTTTTATTTTTGTAACACCTTTGTCGGAGTTTGTAGTTGCGCCATGAGGGTACAGCTTTACCGCTTTCCATGTACCGTTCTTAAATCCTTCCTCAATATTTTTTGGGTCGGTATTGTCGGTTAAGTACGCGGTCATTACCAATTCAAATTTTGGCAGGCCCTGGCGTTGCAGTACATACTCAATATCTTCGCGGTATCTCCTGGCATGTTGCCATGTGGTAACGGCAATGGTTAAGTTTGGCATAACTACCATGCCCCAGAACTGGCGGGCAACGTAGCCAATAACAAACTGTAGTAATGTAATTAATTCGCGTAAATGGCCGTGTCTGTTGAACGGCACTTTAAAGGTTATGTTTTTCATGCGCTAGAAATTGGTTTTAAAAAATTTGTTATTTTTACCTTACCACGAATCTCCAAAAA
>CAZHUT010000041.1:0-6920 GCA_964535545.1 uncultured Candidatus Saccharibacteria bacterium
TTAGTTGTTTGAGACGGCTTCGGAGAGCCTTTGGGTTTTGGAAGGTCTTACCGTCGCTGCAAACCGCCAAGGATTTTATTCCAAGGTCTACACCGACGATGGCTTCTGCCTTCTTTGGCGGATCAGGAAATTCTTGCTCGACTTGGACGCTAACGAACCAGTGGCCAGCGTGTTCGCTGACCGTAGCAGAGAGTATCTTAATGCCTTCTGTGGGAATATAGCCGTGTTCTTTGAGGCGTAGTTTTCCGAGGACTGGCAGTTGAACCGCATTATTGAACACCTTGATTACACCAGTTAATCGGAAACTGCCAATACTTCGATGTTTGGACTTAAAACGAGGGAAGCCAGCTTTACCTTTGAACGTGCCTGCCTTCTTGCCTTTGACCTTGCGGAAGAAGTTATCATAAGCGCGATCAAGGTTGCGTAGAGCCTCTTGCGGGGCACACTTACTGACCGAATACATCCAAGGAAATTCTGACTTCTTTAGGGAATTGAGGCGACGGTGGAGTTCGATAGCATTTGGGGTCTTTTCCTTTGCCCCAAATGCCTTCTTTTTCTCATTTAGACCCCAGTTAAAAGTGAAGCGAGCAGCCCCAGCATGTTGAAGAAGTGCTGTTCTTTCCTTGTCATCTGGATCGAGTTCGGTCTTGTAGCCTCTTATCGTTTTCATCGCCCAAAAGGAAAGGGCGATAAACTGTTCCCATCACGAAGCAGAATACCGCCCATTTATTAGATTTCAGGTTAGCGATGAGTCGGTGATGGCGACTTCATCTAACTATCCATTATCGACATGGGCGGTAGAATCCTTTAATTTTTACGAATTTCAAAGACGTATTCGACCAACTTTTCGTTGTTATATTTTCGGTCTTTGGACGTATCTGCTTTATACCGACGCTGATCTCTCTCATGAACTGTGAGATTTGGAAACGCAGCTTCTACATCTTTCCGCTCCAAAAGTCCGTCAGAGTTGTAGCTAACAAATGTAAATTCCGCAGTTGTTTCATTTACTGTGGATTTCAGAAACTCTAAACACTTCTTTTTGGTGCAAAAATCGCTACTGCACTCGTTTTTCCAATCCCGAAGTCCTGTTTTCCCAGATGCTTGAGGGCTATCTTGCCGAACGAAAGTTTCATACAAATGGTAATTCGGCCCGTATTGTCTTTGGTTGTATGGTGGGTCAATGTAAAGAATATCTTCCTTGAATTTGTTTCTGAATGCACTGTCTTTCAGCAGCGCGAGAATATCGCTGCTGAAAGCATCGCATTGCCCACCGACAACATCTTCATGACGAAGAATGAATTTATCCTTTGCTCTGTCTTTGAACTTTTTCAAAAAAGCAGCCTGCACCCCTGTCGTATTACTGACGCTGCTCATTGCTTCCAAGCCACAGTATAGCAGGTAATCTCTAACTTTTGGATCATCTACACTATCTATCTCTTTTCTCACTCTATCAATACGCTTCGCATTATACGCAGTAAAGTAGAGACGTGGTGGGATGGATTCGTCACAGAAATTACTATAGAAGTATCCACTGATACCTCGTAATTTATTGAGTTTTTCCATCTCCTCCGTTGCTTTTTTGAGTTGAGCATCGGTAAGACCAATGCTCCCATTCGCTATAACAGACGGAAATCGCATCAAATCGTTTGAAATGACTTGATAGCCAAGCTGCGCAGCATAACGACTTACAGCCCCAGACCCACTACAGGCGTCAAGAAATGTCTTGTTTTTTGGTTCGCCAGTTGCGTTTTTAATGATCTCAAAAAGCCAGTCGTTGAGTTTTACTTTCGATCCAATGTAGTCCACGTCTCCCCTTCCACTTACTTAACCTTATCCATTACCAATTGCACTTCTGCTTGATGTTTTGCCCTCGCAGAAGTTAAATTAGGACAGAGATTTTCGTCCTTCGGCTCCAAGTGATTGTGCCAGAAACATCCAACACACTTTTTTGGACTTTCATCATACCTCTGCCTAAAGGCTTGCCTGAACTGTTCCAGTGCAAACGGCAATGGAATAGCTTCTCCCTTCAAACAAGCCTTGCATGCTTCTCTTTTCATATAGTTCGTCTTATCCGAAATCACTTGAAAATCTCGGTCATAAGAACCGTCTTTCAAGGACGCTTCGGTAAGCCTCGCCGCCTTTAGCCCCTCTCGCTTTCTGACATCTTCTGGGATGCGATGATCGAATTGTCGATCTTTTTGGAACGAACTTACGCCAAGAAAATCAGTGTGATGAACAGAACGAACAAGTGTTTTTAATTTCTTCGGCAGTTTATTCCAGTTGTTCTCTTTTGTTTCCGCTTTGGGGTCAAAGTCAATAATTTCCCGACACTCTTTTCCATTCAGCTTGAATGTATAGTTGTTTCGTGTTGTGCCATCTGACTTTTGCTCTGCCCGAAACACAAATCCAAGCTCCCGAAGCGTCTGCGCTTGTTTTGCTACCTGTCCACTCGGCATTTCGTCGTTCGCTCTGGGGGTTTTCCAGTATCCGATTAGGCAGGCAACCGTCATTGGAGCAGAAGGAAAATGCTCGTATGACATTACTTCATGATCAGCAAGCAACTGATCGTTGCGAGTGTATTTTAAGTTGCCATTACTCTCTGCCCGCAAGCACAGCGTGATGTTTCTAACCACATTGGGATTGCTTTGATCGTGCCCAAAACGGAGACACAATTCAGAAATGACGGACAACTCTTCAGTGGTGGGTATTACTTCTTTCATAGCATTCTTCCGATCAACGACTTTAATACAGCGACCACCATAGAGTTTGCCAGCATGGCGTAGCGACGAGTCGCACTAACGGAATCTGGGAACACAAATTCATCTGGCAGATCGAATAATCTGCAACATTCCTTTATTGTCGGCTTTCTGGCTTGCCCGATTGCGTTATTCACAGCAGCGACATAGCTGATGTATTCCGAGGAACTGCCATTTCGACAAATAGTTTGCGTAATGCAGTTAATGTATGGATTTGTGTAGCTTCGCAATCTTTGTGCAACTTTGGGCTTTGCGAGGAAACTGCGCGTAGCAAAGACATTTTCATCCACCTCTTCATCAAGAAATTCGGCAAGATGAGGCGTCGTGTCTGGATGTTTTTCTGGGAAACTGAACTCACCTTGTGTCCCAACGATCCACAGTCGCTTCCTGCTCTGCGGTATGCCGAAATCGAGCGAGTTCAAAACCTCGTAGCTGACCTTATAACCCATTCGCTTCATGCTTTTGACCAAAGAGGCGAGAACTCTGCCCCCTTCAATATCCAGAAGTCCCTCCACGTTTTCAGCGATAAACATTTTGGGTTTGTTCTTACGCATAAGGTCAAGAGCGTTGAGAACCAAGGTTCCCCGCTTGTCTTTCAGTCCTCCACGAGTCCCTGCAAAAGAGAATGGCTGACATGGAAATCCAAAAACCAGAAGATCAACACTCGGTATCTCCTTGATACTCGTGATGTCATCGTAGAAGTTTTTGCAGCGATGATTAGCCATGTATGTTTCTTTGACGAACGGATCGTTGTCACAGGCAAACTCCACATCATGTGGAATGCCCAACGATTTAATTGCGAACTCTGGTGCCCCGATGCCCGAAAAGAACGTGCCTAATTTCATTAGGTGATTCCCGAAGAGAAACACGGATATACAATGACGCTAATCAAAGTATACTGAATGTCTTTTCACTCGGAAGTTCACCTATTAACGTGTCGCTTTCTCCTTTGTCACACCTATCTTCTTTGCGATCTCTGCCAGCTTTCGTGCTTTGCGATTTTCAGCCGAACGCTTGCCGTATATTTTGTTGCTGAACGACGACATCAACGAAAGAATGTCTTCCACGAGTTCTTGTTCGTAGCTCTTACCGAGAATTTCGCTCATCCACTCGATTTCAACATCGTGTGAGGCGAAATACTCCTGTAAAAACCCGACCATAAATCTTGAAAGTCGATCCTTGTGTTCGACTACTACCTTGTCGATCTTCTTTTCATCGACCAGCTTAAAGAGGCGTTTGAGTTTGGCACGGTCGTCTTTCATCCCAGAACCAACCTCCTCAAATGTCTCGATCACCGTGTATTTTTTCTCAACACAGTATTTGAGGATTCGCCCAGATTGACGCTCCAAGTCGCCCTTCTCTTTTTGTTCGTGAGAAGAGACCCGTGCATAGACCGCTACTCGAATTTTGCCTTTTTGGGCTTTATCTTCCAGCGATTCCCCGCGCATCTTATCGATGTCGCAGACACGATAACGGCGGTGTTGTCCCGCAGTCAGAACTGGTTTCAGCGTCCCCGCCTTATCCCATTCTCGAAGTGTGTCAATACAGACGCCGAGCATATCGGCGGCTTTTCCTATACTAACCAACTGTTTCATGTTCCCCCGTCAGCTTTAATTCGCTGAACAGAGAACGCCATTGGTCGTATATCTTTTGAAATTCCTCAACCGTGGGAACTTCGCTGTCTGTGTAGTCAAACATCATTGGATAGATGCGACCGTCCGACAGTTCAAATTCAGTTTTTGTCACTCTAACAACCATTAGACGCTCCGTTAGCTTCTTTTTCTTATTTCCACGCTTCTTCATAGGTTCCTTTATAAAAATCCAGATTTCTTTAGATTTCGTGTTTGGCTCGAAAAACACCAATCTTTTCATCATTTCTATCGACTAAAAAGGTATGCGAGTGTAAATCCACACGCTATACTCTTTTACTATGAAGTTCATCACAAATGGTAGAATTGCGTCCATCGTTCCAACGGAAGAAGATTTTGAAGCATTCAAAGAAGCAGGGCACACAGATGCCGTCTCAAGAGACGCGCTGATTGCCAGATATGCTCAAATCCCAGAAGTGGCTTTAATTGAGATTTCGATGGAAGAATTGACGGAAGCGACTGAACGCTTTCGTGAAGACACAAAGAAGCATATTGAGAGCTTGGGGAATCCGCTTGTCAAATATGAGATTGAAGTGAACGGGAAGAAAGTTATCGGGAATGCGGCCCGATCCTTCATTGCGGTTAGGCTGGCGATGGAATTAAGCCAAAAATCTCCGTAGGTTATCAGAGATTTCCGTAGATTTTTTGCAACAGTTCCTCAACCCCACATACCTGTTTTAACCGCAATGCCAACTTCTCGCGTATCTTCATCAAATAGTTGAGCGCGATGACCAGCATGTGCTACGAACAAATCATGTATAAGATTCGCTTTTTGATAAACATAGGTATCGCTGCTTATGTATGATATAGTAATTAACCCACCATTTTCAACAATATGTATTGGTTGATAACCCACAGCAACAGCACGAGAATAGGGATCACTGCCTTCCGTTCCATGCTGCATCGTTCGATGGTCAAAGTTCCAATCAGCCCAACCAGAAGCAGCTTCTGCTAATTTATCATTCCAACGTAATGAATGCTTAGGAGATGGATTGATATAGTTTTCAGGTAATCCCTCATTTAATGTTGTACCAACTCTAGTAACTGCGGCAACCGGATTTTGTCTATCTCTATTAATCCAGTTAACCATTTGAGATGCAATCTCAGGATAAGAAGTATATACAAAAAGACATCGTTGTTCAAGATTGTCGAAACGAACTTGACTACATAGATATGTTAGATTGCATTGATTGCGAAGCAGCTGGCGCAGATGTTCCCACATCTGTTCCGCCAGATAAGCCCAAGTAGTCTTCATTGACTTGACCTTGTTGAGATTGATTATTATTCATTTGCAAATTAGGGTCTGTACCATCAGCAATCATTTGTATTTGCTGGATAATATCCATTTGAGCTTGATTCGGAGCAACGCCCCTACCAAATCCCATCATGCCCTGTGCCTGATCAAGTGCTTGTTTAAGTTTGTAGCGGTCTTCGCCACTAAATCTAGACGTAAGATCTTCTTGGTGCATGTCATCTGTTTTCGCTCTTTGCAATATTGAAAAGATGACAATAGATAAATCTTCGATTACAGCTTGTTTATACCAATTCATCTTACCAGAGATCCTCGCTATATAGATCTGGTGGCCAATTTAGTTTCTTGATTTGACCATTACTTAAAGCTAATTCAGCTCCCTCTTTACGATCAACAAATCTGCCGGTATTAGTTACAAAACCTTGTATTTGCCCCTCTTTCGGTACGCCATCGCCACGTTCTCGCATCTCCTTAAACATAACGAACACATGACCGTGCCTACCGGGTTTTGGTACAGAATAAACACGCCCATCCGATAATTTGACAGCGGAACCAACAATAGTTTCTTGAGTTTGAGCGTATTTCTTATACCAATTCATATTGTAGCAGGTTCTCGTCGTAATCACTAGGAACAATAATATCTCCTGTTCCAATCACAGTAAGCAATTCCTCCCAAGGAATCGTATAAAATCCATTTCTGTACTCTATTAATTTCCTTTTATAAAACTCCCAATGACTATCAACTACATGAATACCCTTGTCGTTATATCCTCGTAAGCATACGGAATGATAGTCTTGTCCACCACGAATATAATCTGGTATATCGTCATAATCCGTCTTAGGAAATCCCCAAAGCATTGTCCAATTATACGATACCAAAATAGGCGTTTTAGCATCCAATGCATTCCTTATTTGCTCTCCAAAATGATGATCTATGACTACGGAATTCTTAAACCTCTTATCTGATAGAAAATCTTTTAATGCATGTAAATTGTCCCTAATATCTTCATCCAATCTAGTTCGCAGCATAGCATTCATTGCTGCTACTTTTTTGCGATGAGAAAATTTATTCCATGTGAAGTCAACAATATCTAGGTCACATGTGATTATTTTAACGCTTTTGAATCCCAGATGATTTAAAAGAGAACCGATGTGTCCAGAATACAAACCTTAGCTAATATCAGATAGAACTTCTTTCTGAACTATATCTCTTACAAGTTCATAAGTGATAGTTCTGTTATGAAAATTAGCTGCTGATGTACT
>CAZHUT010000042.1:0-6874 GCA_964535545.1 uncultured Candidatus Saccharibacteria bacterium
GGAATTGATCCACAACATCGCTTCAAACCACGAAGGTTACTCAGTGTTTGCCGTTGTTGGTGAACGAACTCGTGAATGTAACGACCTCTCGCACGAAATCAAAGATTCAGGCGTTATCGACAAAGTAGCAATGGTCTTCGGACAGATGAATGAACCGCCAGGTGCTCGTGCGCGTGTGGCTCTCACAGGTCTTACAATGGCAGAAAACTTCCGCGACAACGAAGGAAAAGACGTGCTCTTCTTCATCGACAACATCTTCCGATTTACTCAGGCAGGTTCTGAAGTATCTGCGCTCTTGGGACGTATCCCATCAGCCGTGGGTTACCAGCCAACGCTTGCATCAGAAATGGGAAACATGCAGGAACGCATCACTTCAACAACCAAAGGTTCAGTTACATCAGTGCAGGCCGTCTACGTGCCAGCCGACGACTTGACTGACCCAGCTCCAGCGACAACATTCGCGCACTTGGACTCAACAGTGGTGTTGAACCGATCACTCTCAGAACTTGGTATTTACCCAGCGGTAGATCCATTGGACTCATCATCAACAATCATGGATCCAAACATTGTTGGTAAGGAACACTACGAAGTAGCTCGTGAAGTGCAGCGTGTCCTTCAGCGTTACAAGGACTTGCAAGACATCATTGCCATCCTCGGTATGGAAGAACTCTCACAGGAAGACAAAGCCCTCGTGGTTCGTGCTCGAAAGATCCAGAAATTCCTTTCACAACCATTCTTCGTGGCAGAACAGTTCACAGGTGCTCCTGGCCAGTACGTGTCTCTTGCTGACACTATCCGCTCATTCCGCGAAATCCTCGATGGTAAGCACGATGACAAACCAGAGCAGTCGTTCTATATGAAGGGTGCGATTGAGCAGGTACAGTAAACAGAGATTAGTTACGAACGCCGAAGTGTCGGCACGTCTTGACGGGGTCGTGTGCGCTAAGACACAAAGCCCGGCAGGACATGCCGACACGGAGGCACTAAACACATTAGTATGGCAACAAAAAAGATACATCTGAAGATTGTCACTCCAGAACGAGTCATCCTCGAAGAACTTGTTGATCAAGTTTCTTTGCCGACGACAGAAGGGGAAATCACTGTTTTGCCACATCACATTTCTTTGATTGCAAGCCTTAAATCTGGCGACATTGTTGCCATGAATGCCGGCGAATACATTCCGATGGCAGTAGTTGGCGGATTCATCGAAATCAAGCCGACAGAAAACCCAGAACCGTCTGATGCCGCAACGCAGGTTGCAGTGCTCGCAGACTTTGCAGAACATGTTGCCGAACTTTCAGATGACGCAGTTGAGAAGGCAAAAGCAAAAGCAGCCGAACTCCAGGAATTGCAGAAGAAAGGGGAAGTGGTTGACTTTGAACACTTTGAAGCAGAACTCGAAAAGTCACTCAACCGAGTAAAGATTGCTGACAAGTGGCGCTCTAAAAAATATCGAAAATAGCAAAATAAAAAAGCGGGCTGAAAAGCTCGTTTTTTTGTAATAAAAACACGGGCCCCGGGGAAAAATAGGGCCCGCTTTATAAAAAAATCTTCAATATTATCGAGCGACAATACGCAGACAACCTGTCCATACTGGCCTGTATAATCAGCTACTTCCCGAGTTTCTTTAATAACCACTCGAAACGTACAGTCTGCAATTTTGCCAGTACTGATGACATACACAAGTAGACTGTCATTAAACGAAATCGAAATAGTATCCTTGGTTAGCGCATACAGTTTCTTGCCAATTCTCACCGAATCGCCATCAACTTTATCGTTATCAAAAATAAGTGCGGTTAGAGAAGTGTTTAGTACAGTCGAAGGCGCCTGACTTTTGGCTCCAATAAAATACCAGTAGCAGCTTTTTTTATCGCCAGCATTGTAGCCGCAGAAGATGAATGGTAGATAATCAATATCCACTTTCGATGGCTGTTTGCGAATGATTGAAGTGTACTTCACGACATAGATCCGCGAAACTGATGTCGTGCCGTGCCCTGGTTTGTAGGACAGGCAATCCAGCGTGCCAAATTGGGTATTAATCCTAGCTTCAATTTCTCCGCCCGCTTCAACCGCAGAAAGATAGCCGTGGCGAAACTCGTACACGTATGTGATACAAGTAAACGAAAATGTTGCGTAGAAATTTCTCTGCAGTTCTCTTACTTCCGAGGCATTTGAACTGGTGAGCATGCTGGCAAAATCAGGTATCTTATCAACGAGCGAGTCAACGAGTTTAAGCGGCTTGAAGTCATAACTTGCAAGCGTGTAGTCAATATCGGGCGGCAGTTTTGCCGTAGCCTGTGTAATTTGTGCCAAATTCTCAGCCGGGCGGCCGGGAAAGCACTTTTGTGAAGTAGTTATGAGGGGGAGAGCGGTAAAAAACAACAGTACGATGTTTTTCATGAGTATTGTATTTCCTTCATTTAATAAAATAATAATACCTCTGTCAATAGAGGCATGCGAAATAAAAAATGCCGGTTGTATAAAACCGGCATTTGTAAATACTTTTGGAACTGTAGTTCCTAATTCTCAAATCGTTTCGTACGGGTACCGTCAGGCGTAGCTGCGGTAATTTCCAGCGTTTTAAGATCTATTACTTTAACGGAAATGAATTTTACCGGGCAAAAGTCAGAACACTGCTGCCAGATTATTTTTTCGCCATTCAAGTACAAATCATGAGCGATGTAGCCGCTATTATTCAATCCGCCTGTTTCCTGATGCTGCCACAGTTCAAACTTCAGCGTAGTACCATTAATTGTCACTCCGCTTTCCTGTATCAGCACAGGAGTGCTTGTTAGAGCACGGTCATCGTTGTTGTCCTTAAAGTACACAGTGGCTTGTGCGCCTGCGGTTGTGCAAACAAATACAGCAAGCACCACTACCAGGTATTTCGCTTTTTCAAGCAATGTTGCGCCAGCGTTGTAGATGTTGAACATCAGCACCCACACAAACTGAACGAAGTGAAGAAAAAAGGCATGTAAGTCGGATTGGGTAAGTGGGGCGCTTGTTACTTGTTCGTAAAACACCTTGTTTCTTTCTTCTAATCTTTGTGCGAACGTTTTCATATATTCCGCCCTCCAAGCGGTCTTTTTTTAAGGTATGAATTTATATATTAAACTACTTTTTAGACTACTCGTCAATATCTCGATAAAAGCCTAAAAATACGCTATAGTATGGCCTGTTATGCAAAACGAGTACCAAATACTCCTATACTACAAATATGTGCAGATCGAGAACCCTGAGGTCGTTATGGCTGCTCAGCGGGCATTTTGCGAGGCTCTGGGCATGAAGGGACGCATCATTGTTGCCAAGGAAGGCATTAATGGCACGATCGAAGGAACCAAGGAGAATACTGAAAAATATATTGCGTGGATGGAGTCTCAGAAGCCATTCAGAAAAATTCATTGGAAAAAGTCTGTTGGTAGCGGCGATTGTTTTCCGCGCCTGTCAGTGAAAGTGCGAAATGAAATCGTCTCGCTTCATCTCCACGAAAATGATTTTGATCCAAACGACACTACTGGTGTACATTTGAAACCAGAAGAGTTGCAGAAGTGGTATGACACCAACAAAGAGTTTTATATTGTCGACATGCGCAATGATTATGAGTTGCAGGTTGGCAAATTTGATAAAACTATTTTCCCGGGTTTGAAAAATTTCCGCGACTTGAAAGATCGTGTTTCTGAAATTGAAAACTTGAAAGACAAAACAGTGCTCACTGTTTGTACTGGTGGTGTCCGATGCGAAAAGGCTTCTGGCTTTTTGATGAAGCAAGGCTTCAAAGATGTGTATCAGCTTGATGGCGGCATGGTGACATACATGGAAAAGTTTCCGTCACAGCATTTCAAGGGCAGTCTGTATGTGTTCGATAAACGCAAAGTGATGACATTTGATGATCCAAACAATCACGAAATCATCGGACGATGCGTAAAGTGTCAGACTCCGGCTGAACGATACGTAAACTGCGCATATCCGCAATGCCATGAGCACATGATCGTCTGTGAATCATGCGATCCGGATCAAAATTGTTCGTATTGTGGTCCATCATGCGAGGCATTGCACAAAGCTTCACAAATGACGACTGCGTAGTAAAAATCTTTTCCACAGGTTTGATGATAAAACTCTAGCGGAAATTAAACCGCTTAGTATAATAGTGGTAGGTCGATCTGGAATAGTATTGCAAAAGACTATTCAGAGAGGCATTGGCCTCCGCAAAGATCATAAGGCTCGCCAAGTCGACGTGGCTCCTTTACGAAAAAATCGCATGTCCTATCCATGCGATTTTTTCTTTTGCCGCAAAGCGGCAAAAGACCCTGCGTAGCCTCGGCGAAGCAGGGTTCTATTGTTACCTGGAATAGTGTTCTCGGAGAGTGCTAGCGGTGTACTTTTCTCACTCCGCTCCGCTACGCGAGAAAGAGCACACCTTCGCGCCATGAGCAGCTTGGTGTCATAATCCTAAAAACTTATTTTCTGTTTTGCAAAGCGTAACCCAGAGTATCTTTATCCGAATACTCCAATTCCGAACCAGTAGATAACCCACGGCCCAGACTTGTGATTTTTACATCACTATTTTCGATAAGTGGAAGAATGATTTGTTTCAAATATGTATCGGTGTATTCACCTTGAGGTGAGAGCGAGAAGGCGAGGATGATTTCTTTGAGCGAGTTATCTTTTATATTTTGTTCAACTCTTTTTCGCAATTCTTTTAGGCGAGTGTGCTCGATGGTTTTTTCATCTGCGATTGGAATGGTGCTGCCGAAGACGAAGTACGCACCTTTGTAGGTGCCGCTGCGGCGGACTGCTTCAAGATCTGAATCTTTTTCAACAACAAGCAGTGAGCTCATGTTTGTCTTTGGATTGGCACAGATGTCACAGATTTGTGCGTCGCGCTTTTCGAAATATCTGAAGCAGAGCTGGCACTGCGAAATACTTTCGCGGATTGATTTGATTTGTTCTGAAAGTTCTCGGAGATATGCTGGATGTTTCGCCAACAAAAAATAGACGAAGCGCTTTGCCTGTCGTTCGCCGATACCTGGAAACTCCTTGAAGAGTTCTGCTAGTTTTTCAATATGTTCGCTCATAACTAAAAGACTCCAAATGAACTATTGCCCGATGACTGCTGCGCCATCTGCTCGTAACCGTGACCTTCTTCTGGGTCAATGAACGTGGTGTACTTTTCGTCAAAGAAGAGATCCACTTTTCCTGTCGGACCGTTTCGATGCTTCTCGATCATGATTTCTGCCGTCAGCATCTTACCTCCTTTTTCAAGATCGAGTTCTCGGTGAATGAACATAACCACATCGGCATCTTGTTCGATGGAACCTGAGTCTCGGAGGTCAGACAAGCGAGGCTTGCCACCGCGGGCTTCCACGGCACGGGAAAGCTGTGAGAGAGCAATGACCGGCACTTGTAGATCTCGGGCAAGACCCTTGAGTGATCGGGAAATTTCCGTCACCTGGTTCACCATGCTGTCGTAGTTCTTTGAAGTAGACATGAGCTGCAAGTAGTCGACGATAATCAGACCGAGACCGTGTTCTGCTTTCAATCGGCGTGCAAAAGCGCGCATCTTGGCAATCGAACTTGATGAATCGTCGTTGATGTAGATCGGCGCCTTTGAGAGCGTATCAAGCGCAGTTGCAAGCGCAGTGAATTCATTGCCTTGAGCGGGGAGGTTACCGGTTCGAAGCTGCCATGCATTCACTTTTGCCTCTGCCGCAAGCATGCGGTCAACCAATTGCTGCGAATCCATTTCCAATGAAAAAATTCCAACCGGAGTGCCGTGCTTGATAGCTGTCTGGCGGGCGATATCGAGGGCAAGGGATGTTTTACCGACGGATGGTCGGGCAGCGAGAATGATCAAGTCTGACTTCTGAAAACCGGCAAGCATATTGTCGAGAGCCTTGAATCCTGTCGGCACACCGCGGAGTTCGCCGCGGTTTTCGTGCAGGCGTTCAATACGATCCCAGGCAGTCGCAAGGGAATCTTTCATGCTGATGAATTTCTGTCCTTTTGGCGTTGAAGTAATCTGGAAGATTTTCTTTTCCGCTTCGTCGAGAAGATCGTCAATTTCTTCCTGGCCTTCGTTGAAAGCTGAATTTGAAATTTCTTCCGATGCATCGATGAGTGATCGGAGGATGTATTTCTTGTTGACGATTTCAGCGTAGTGTTTTGCGTTTGTTGAAGCTGGTACTGCCTGAGTCAATTCAGCGAGGTAGGCACTGCCGCCGATTGATTCGAGCTGTTTCTTTTCTTTGAGCGAGTTGGTGAGCGAGAGCACATCGATCGGCTCATGCTTGTCCGCAAGTTCCATCATTGCCTTCTAGATGATGCGGTGTTTGTCGGCATAAAGAGCTTCGGGAGAGATGATGTCTTCGATTTCTTGAATCGCTGTTGGGCGAAGCATAATAGCTCCCAAAACGGCTCGTTCTGAGTCGAGACTCTGCGGCGGTATGCGCATTCCTGGTTTATCTCCCTTGGACATGTGCTTGATTGTACCATGCACGTCCACCTCTCGAAACTATGAATTTTGGATAAATATGTGGTAAACGTGGGGAGAAGATTTTGACAAAATGAAGATTTGTGATTAAATATCAAACAAACTAAACTAACTATGACTTTTAAAAGAATAAAGAATTTCTTGATTCAGCTCAGTTATTTACCACTGTATGTACGTCACATATCCAGATTTCTCACTGCAGCCAAGCACTATAGCCAAGATAACCCTCTTGAGCTTTTTACCGACAAAACACTCTCGCCTGCAATGCGGTTCATTATTGAAACCGAACATTATAGCGGAGTATACCGCGCAGGTTGGCTTGAACTTGGTAGACAGGTACCCCTATTCTTCGGTGAGAAATTATCAGACCATATCATTGGCATG
>CAZHUT010000043.1:0-6471 GCA_964535545.1 uncultured Candidatus Saccharibacteria bacterium
ACTTGAAGATCAACGAACCAGAAGGTGGTACAAAGGCAGCAAACCCAACTTCAGCAGTTGATGAAGCAATGGAAGATCTCAAGAATCTCTAAGTTACTTTAGACAATAAGAAAAAACCGTGGTATAGTAGCCACGGTTTTTTCTATATGCATTTCCACGTCATTACATTGTTCCCGGAATCCTTCGACTCCTATCTCGCCGAGTCGATTATTGGCCGTGCCATCAAGGCGAAGAAGATCAAGATCAGTTTTTACAATCCTCGCGATTTTGTCACCGGCAAAAAATACAAAAAAGTCTGGCCAGACGGAAATGTTTCCCGCATCGTTGATGATCGTCCATACGGCGGTGGTCCTGGCATGATCATGCGCGCTGAGCCAGTATTGAAGGCGATTGAAAAGGCGAAAAAGAAAGTGAAGAATCCTAAAAAGCTGAAAGTCATTTTCTTCAGTCCGTCTGGAAAATTATTTGATACCGAGTACGCCAAGGCGACAACAAAAAAATACACCGATGTGATCATGATCTCCGGCCGCTACGAAGGCATCGATGCCCGTGTGCAAAAAATCGTGAAGCCGGAAGATATTTCAATTGGTAACTATGTGCTCACTGGCGGCGAACTTCCTGCAATGGTGCTGATCGACTGCATGTCACGACAAATTCCTGGCGTGCTCGGCAATTTTGATTCGCTCGAAGAAGAGCGAGTTTCGTCATCTGAATTTTATACAAGGCCAGAAGTGCTCGAATGGAAAGGGAAGAAGTATAAAGTGCCAGATGTTTTGAAATCTGGTGATCATAAGAAAATTGAAGAGTGGAAACAGACAAAGAAGTAAAGCGGGATTGAAAAGTCTCGCTTTTGACTTATAACCAATTTCGTGTTAAAGTAATAACCTAACCAAATTCTATAAAAACAAAAAGAAAAGACATGCAGAAACATGAACAGTACTATCCGCATTTGCTGGAGTATCTTGAACTTCAGAAATTTTTTAAGGAACACCCTGAGGTGATTCCAAACTTTGCAAAGATAATGGTGCAGCTTGCTCCAAACGATGGGGAAGGCTTGCGCCCCGGACAAGTTGTTGGTCTAACAGGCCAATCGTATACGGAGCCATTATTTGTTGCCATTGCTGAAGAAGTATTTAAGGCAGGCGGAAAAATTTTGCCGCAGTTTACTACAAACCAAACTTTGACCACCAGCTTGGCCCACAGATTGTTCAAATACGGCAACGAGGAGCAATTAAAATTTTTTCCGGAACAATTCTGGCAATCCCAAACTGATGCCATTGATGTTTTTATGCTTATACAAAGTATGAGTGAAGTATCTGCGGTTAAGGATGAGGCAATGCAAAAAAACATGCTTATTCACCGCGATGCGGCAATGGTTAAACTGGGGCAAATGCGACAGAAAAAAGTACAAGCCGGGACACTTAGCACCGTTGGCTGTGTATTTGGTACAGGTGCTATGGCTGCTGAAGTTGGCATGACACTACCTGAATATTGGCACCAACTTTGCTTGGCGTATTACTTGTATGATGCCGATCCGGTTGGCCGTTGGAGAAAAACAAAAGCAGAACTGCAGCGCGTTATTGCAACCCTAAATGAAATGAAGATTAAAGAATTGCGCTATACGGGCAAAGATATCGACTTGATTGTTCCAATCGGTTCTGACCGTATATGGATGGAAGGTGTTGGCAAAAACGTGCCTTCAAACGAATCTTATACTTCACCTGATGCACGTGGTATTACTGGCTGGGTTCGATTTAATCAGCCGGTGTATTACCAAAACCAAAAAATTGCCGGTGTGTATTTTAAGGTAGAGAATGGCTTCATTACCGAAGCAGATGCTACGGAAGGGAAAGAATTGTTGTTAAAACTTCTGGAAGTTCCTGGAGCAAGAAGGTTTGGAGAGTGTGCAATTGTTGACGAGCGCCATTCAGAAATTACGAGGCCAATGGCTATGACCATGTTTGATGAAAACATGAAGGGCAATATCCATTTTGCGATAGGCAATTCATTTTTCAAAGATGCATGCAATGCGCCACATTGTGAAAATTTCACCGATGCGGAATGGGAAGAGCGTGGATACAACAAATCAACACTACACATTGATTTTGTTTCTACCGAACCAAGAAATATACATGCATTACTGGATGATGGTACTTTGCCGTTGATTTACAAGGGTAATCGCTACACTTTCTTACAATAGAGTTGTTTACATTACATACAAACGCCGTTGGGTCAGACCAGTGGCTTATTTTTTTGCAAAATAAAAAGCCCGCGCGTGAATGACTGCGCAGGCTTGTTTCCATTTGCTGATGTATGTTATGCACCTGTATAGGTGAGTTGGTGGTTCTGTAAATATTTTTCGTGTATTTTGTGCAGCTCTTCTGCAAGCCAGGTAATGAACCGTTGCTTGTAGTAAAATTTTGCGCATACAATGTCGTCTTCAAGCAATATACATTCGCCAAACTTCCATTTGCCTTGATTGGGCTCGGGAGCCGGTTCGATGGTCAATCTGATCTTGAATTCGCCATGAAGCAGAATATTGTATCTTCTGCCACCGTTGATAACGATTGGCTCGGCCAGGTCACGCCCCAACGCTCTTGAAAGGTCAGTGCGGTCAAAAAGTTCCGATGGTTCTTTTTGGTAGTCAACAATCTTTTGACAGATTTGTTCGTACACCTTGATTGCCTCAAGCAAAGAATCTTTGCGTGTGATAATCAGATTTTTGGGAATGAGGTAGCAGAGCAGTATTGTTGCTGCAATGAGTAATAGGGAAGCGTTCAAATCCATGAAGCCACCCAGGTAAGCCAGAGATGTGATAATCCCTATGGCTAGCACGATTAGGATTTTAATGTAGATTCTCATGGAGGTATGTTTCTTTGTACCGTAGCATACTTGACGAAATTCGCAAAATGGGTGGTAAAAATTTTTGACAGCTTCAGTTATACGTACTAGAGTGTTCCTGATACATACGTTTACACACTCAACAATCAAAAATATGAATACAGAAATTCTCGACAAGTATGCAGACGCAACTGTGAATTTTGCCCTTGGACGTGGTGCAGGCATCAAGCCCGGCGATACGGTGTATATCCGTTGCGCCCAAATTGCTGAACCGCTTTTCCGTGCCTTAAACAAGGCAGTAGTTAAAGCTGGTGGCAACGTTATTCCGGGTTATGTGCCTAATGGCTTTGACTTCGATTGGGCGAACAGAGATTTATTCCTCAATGGCAGTACTGAGCAGATAAGCTATTTCCCAAAAAATTTTTACAAGGGAATTTTTAGCGAATGCCAACACCTAATTAACGTACACACTCCACAGCTATTATTTAGCGACATTTCACCCGACAAGAAAGTTGGCTTTGCTCGCAAGATTGGAGCTTTTAACAACAAGCGGACAAAACTTGAGAGTCAGGGGAAATTTTCCTACACAGTTATTGTGTATCCAACGCAGTATATGGCCGACAATGGTGGGCTGACACTTGAAGAATGCTGGCAGCAAATTATTAAAGGCTGCTATCTTAATGAAGCAAACCCGGTTGAAATATGGCGTGGTCTGCAGAAAAAGATTCACGGTGTTCGCGATACGTTCAACAATCTGAATATCAAGAAAATTCGCATTGTTGGACCGAACGTTAATTTGGAAATGGAGTTGGGCAAGCATCGCCAATTCCTCGGCTTATCAGGCAGAAACTTTCCGAGTTTTGAACTTTTTACTTCACCTGATTGGCGTACGGTAAATGGCTGGGTTCAGTTTGATATCCCGCTTATCAGAGGAGGTAAAAAAATAACCAAGATCTTTTTACGTTTTGTGAACGGTATCGTTATTGAAAGCAGGGCAGAAGAAAATTATGACCTGCTGCAAAAAATACTTTCTACAAAAAATGCAACTAAGCTTGGCGAAATTGCTTTTACCGATAAAAATGATTCAAATATCACTAACGGCATGGGGCATACCTTATTTACCGAAAACCTGGGTGGAACATTCCACTTTGCGTTAGGTAAGTATTATCCTCAGGCATATAGCGGCACAGAAGCGCTTACTTCCAAGGTTGCTCGAGAGCTTGGTTTGAACGATTGTAAAACCCATGACGATATTGTCTTTGGCGGTGAGTTTACCGTTTTTGCCGAAATAGGGGAAGGTCGGGAAATAGAGCTTATGTCGGAAGGTGTATTTAAGGTTAGATAGGATTTTGTTGGTTAGGAAGGGGCAGGCTGCATAAGCCGCCCCGTTTTTTATTACTCAGCCTTATACTGCTTGACTTTTTCCCGATTTCGAGTAGTATAGCCAGTACTAAAGCACGAGTGAGTCACGTCCCGCTTTGGTGTTTATAAGCACTAAAACGTATAGGTATTTTGCCTCACACACACGTGCCCCTTCAATAACTCAAAAACGCCGAGATTTTAGCCTTTTCTCGCGTCTTTTTTGTGTTAGTGAAGACACTTTTGTCTGGCGCAGTTTGCCTGCAAGTAATATGTCGAAAAAGACTGTGTTGCCACAGAAGTACTTTTCAAAGTACAAGGAGCCATTGGCTCCGTTCCCAAACTTGCTCGAAACCCAGCTCACCTCATTTGAGTGGTTTGTCGAAACAGGTTTGAAGGAAGTGTTCAAGGAGTTTTCTCCAATCTCTGACTATTCAGGGAAAAAGTTCGAGTTGAATTTTACGTCATTCACATTGGGTGAACCAAAGTATGACGAACATTACGCAAAAGCTAACAAGGTCTCATACGAAGGCCAGTTGAAGGCGCGCGTGAAGCTTACCAACAAGATGCTCAACGAAACCAAGGAGCAGGAAATCTTTATGGCAGATGTGCCATTGATGACTGGTCATGGTACGTTCATCATTAACGGTGTTGAACGAGTTATCGTTCCACAGCTCGCTCGATCATTCGGTATCTTCTTCACTGAAGAAGAATTGAAGGGCAAGAAGCACTTCGGTGCAAAGGTTATCCCAGCTCGAGGTGTCTGGATCGAAATCGAAACAGATACTGACGGTACACTCGTTGTCCGCATCGACAAGAAACGCAAGTTCCCAGCGACATCGCTCTTGCGTGTTTTGGGCTTGGAAACTGATGAAGCAATCGTAGAAGCATTCAAGGATTCAGCGCATGCTGAAGCTATCAAGGCTCAGGTTGCCAAGGATCCAGCAAAGACACTCGCAGAAGCATACTCAGAAATCTACAAGCGCCTTCGCGACGGCGATCTCGCGACTGCAGAAAACGCAAAGGAATTCATCAACTCACTCTTCGGTACAGAGCGTTACGACCTTTCACCGGTCGGTCGTTTCCGATTCAACCAGCGTTTCAACAAGGACATGGGCGAAAAGGAAATGGAACGCCGCACGATCTCAGCAGCTGACATGGTTACTGTGCTCGATAATGTCATGACATTGAATGTGACACCGGGTGCAAAAGCTGACGATATTGACCACCTTGGTCAGCGCCGTGTTCGATATGTTGGTGAATTGCTCCAGCAGAAGGTTCGCGTTGGTATGACTCAGATCAAGCGAAATATTCAGGACCGAATGTCTACTATCGACACCGGAACTACGCTTCCAATCGCTATCATCAATCAGCGTCCGCTTCAGGCACGTATCAAGGAATTCTTCACGACAAACCAGTTGTCACAGTTCATGAACCAAGAAAACGTCTTGGCTGAATTGGAGCACTTGCGCACATTGTCAGCACTCGGCCCCGGCGGTCTCACTCGTGAACGCGCAGGTCTCGAAGTTCGCGACGTGCACACGTCTCACTACGGCCGCGTATGTCCGATCCACACTCCTGAAGGTCCAAACATCGGTTTGATCCTGCACCTTTCTAACTACGCTCGCGTCAATGATTTCGGTATTATCGAAACTCCATACGTGAAAGTTAAGAATGGCAAGATTACCGGCGAAATTGAATACTTGAATGCGCTTGAAGAAGAAAAATTCGTTATTGCGCACGCAGGTAGTAAGTACGACGAAAAAGGCAATTTTACTGAAGACAAAGTTGAAGCTCGCATTCACACAGAACCAGGTTTGATTGAAAAGACCAAAGTTGATTACATCGACGTTGCGACAAACCAGGCATTCTCAATTGCGACTTCTACTGTTCCATTCTTGGAACACAACGATGCGAACCGTGCATTGATGGGATCGAACATGCAGAAGCAGGCAACACCATGTATCGTTCCTGATGTTCCATTCGTTGCGACTGGTATCGAAGGCATTGCTGCTCGAGAATCAGGTCGCGTCATCGTCACTCGAGAAAGCGGTGTGATCAAGGCAGTCGATGCTCGCCACATTGTTGTCACTGACGACAAGGGCAAGGATCATCTCCACAAGCTCACAAACTTTGTACGAACCAACTACTTTACAGTTTTCCACCAGCGACCAATCGTCACTGTTGGTGACAAGGTAAAGAAAGGCCAGGTACTTGCTGATACATCATCAACATCACAGGGCCAGGTGTCTCTCGGCCAGAACGTTCGCG
>CAZHUT010000044.1:0-6283 GCA_964535545.1 uncultured Candidatus Saccharibacteria bacterium
TTGAATTCATTAATTCTGAGAATCCAGATGTTGTATGCATACAGGAAGTCATTGCCGATTCAGTGCCAAAACTTGAGGAAGAGCTTGGCATGAAGAGTGTCTTTGCTCCGATGGTGTATGGACTTATTATGATTGATCCGCGTCTAGCTGGTATCGCGATTTTTTCAAAGTTATCACTTGAGAATATAAAGAAGAATTATTATGTTGGTAGTGAAGACCGGCTTGAACATTTGAACCGCGACAGTATTACTTCTTCAGAATTTCACAAAATGATTAATCGTGTGGTCCTTTCAGCGGATCTGACCGTGCAAGGGGTTACTTATACAGTGGCCACTACTCACTTTACCTGGACTCCTGACGGCATGCCAACCGATTACCAGCTTGCTGATGCTGATAAACTTATCGAAGCTCTTCAACCGCTGGGCGAATTGGTTTTGGCCGGTGATTTTAATGCTCCGCGCGGATTGGAAACATGGTCAAAATTTACTGCATTTTTAAAAGATAACATTCCTGAGGAATACGATCATAGTCTTGATTGGAATGTTCATCGCAAACCAGGATTAAAATTTATGGTAGATGGCTTGTTCACCACACCTACTTACATTGCAAAAGATGTTCAGCTTTTGGGTAATATTTCAGATCACTTCGCAATTTTAGCCACCATCGAAATTGAAAAATAATGCTTTTGTTCACCTCAAAAGAAAAAGTTTTCCTCAAAAGGCTTACTACTCCTACAAAGATTCAGGATTATTTGAACAGTATTCCATTCAATTTTGAAACGAATGGTGTAGATACGCTGAAATCTCCGATTCGGGTTTTACGTGAGAAGAACGCCCATTGTTTCGAAGGAGCGCTCTTTGCCGCGTACGTATTGTCGCTCCACGGCCAAAAGCCGTTTGTCATGTATTTGCAAGCGAACAAAAAGGACGTACATCATGTGATTGCGCTCTTCAAGCAAAACGGTTACTGGGGAGCAATCTCGAAGACTAACCATGCGGTACTGCGCTACCGAGAGCCCGTGTACAAAACAATCCGTGAATTGGCCTTATCATACTTCCATGAATATTTTCTCAAGGATGGATCAAAGACCTTGCGCAAATATTCTGCGCCGCTCGACCTGAGCAAATTTGAGGATGACTGGATGCTACGGGAAGAAGATCTCTGGGGTATTGATTCAGAATTGGACAAGGTCAAGCATTTCGAAATTATTCCAAAGAAAAATATAAAGTCTCTCCGCAAGGCAGATCAGATAGAAAGAGATGCAGGGGAGTTAGTAGAATGGAAATCTTGAGCTTAGGCAATAGAGCAGGGCTTGACCATAATGATATAATTAAATTATTAATAATAAAGTAAGAGTTAAAAGGTATGTTGTACGTGTTTTTGATCGGACGAATTATTTTTGGTGGTTTCTTTGTATATAACGCATATGGGCACCTCTTTAATGCAGAAGGCATGGCAGGTTATGCGGCTTCAAAAGGTTTGCCGATGCCAAAGGCTTCAGTCATTCTTTCCGGCCTGATGCTTCTCTTTGGTGGTTTGACTATTATTTTTGGTACGCTTGTTGTTCCAGGAGTCATTGTGCTCATTGTCTTCCTCCTTGGCACTTTGATAAAGATGCACACATTCTGGGGTGTTTCAGATCCAATGCAAAAAATGGGCGAACGAATTCAGTTTGCAAAGAACCTCGCGCTTATCGGCGCATTGCTTATGCTCTTGGCTATCCCAATGCCATGGGCGCTCAGTCTCGCTTTCTAGTTCGTTTTTCAACACCCGCTTCGGCGGGTGTTTTTTATTTTGCTATACTGATTACATGAAAACATTGCTTACATATGTAATTACTGCTCCAGTATTGTTTATTATTGATCTGGTTTGGCTCGGTGTTATCAGCAAATCTCTCTATGCAAAGTATCTCGGCCCAATCATGCGAGAGTCGTTTAATATGCCGGCGGCGATCCTGTTTTATATTTGCTACACGATTGGCTTGGTCTATTTTGCCATTACGCCTGCATTGGATAAAGGCTCTTGGGTCACTGCATTTGGCAATGGCGCCATGTTAGGTTTTATCGCTTACATGACATATGATCTGACCAATTTGGCTGTTCTCAAGAACTTTGCATGGCAGATCGTTCCGATTGATATCCTCTGGGGAACAATCCTGAGTGGAGCGGTTTCAACCATTGTTTTCTTTATCATCAAGGCCATCAATCTTTAAATAGCGTTCTCAAAAAAGCGCCAGTATATGGCGCTTTTTGCATATGCTATACTCAGCATATGCCGCAGACATTCAAGGAAAAAGTTTTTAATATCGTCAAGAAAATCCCCAAAGGAAAGGTTTTGACATACAAAGAAGTGGCAGTGAAAGCAGGCAACCCAAAGGCATCACGAGCTGTCGGCACAATTCTCAAGACCAATTATAGCCCCGAGATCCCATGCCACCGCGTCATCCGTTCCGACGGAACATTTGGCGGCTACAATCGTGGGGCGCAAAACAAGATTAAAATTTTACGGGCAGAAGGATATGCTGTTTAAAATTCTACGCATTCGAAGTATGGCCAAACAAGGTATTAATGATCCACAGGGTTTTGTTCAGGACCAGGCCAAAGAAGCCGCAATTGACGCGGCAATAGGCGCATTGATCGTGCCGGCGATTTTCCTTATTCTTTTTTTGGCGCTGCTTTTTGTCCTTTCATATACTCATCTTCTTGGCGGTCCATATGGCATTGCCAAGTTCTTTTTCTGGCTACTCGTTATGGTCTATGGCCTGGCAGCTCTTGTTCTCCGAGCAATATATGGAATAATCAAGCAAGCAATAAGCGGATTCCGGGGTATGCAAGGCACACCACCTGGCGCAAAAATGCGTGACACTGAAACTGTCCAAAAGTAGCGTTGACAAGGCATAGTTCATGACCTACAGTGAAGTAAAATCATTGTGCAATGGGTGAACAAGACAAACCTAACGAGAACAAAAAAGTACCAGCACTGCTTCTTTATCAACTTGAGGACGCAACTGAACAAAAGACATATACCGAGAAAGTAGAGACGCTGCTTGAAATTGTTGCGCGCTACAGTTCCTTTCTCAAAGGCTTTAGTTATGAAGAAGGATACAGCGTAAATAGAACCTTGCAGGAGATGTTCGGCGCTTCGAACACAGCACTTATACAGGGTCAAAGTATGGAAGAAGAATCTGAAGACAAGGAATTCTTCATGATCAATGACAAATTTTGGACTGAAATTTTTCCGGCCATACCGTTTGCTTCTATGCGTTTGTTTGAGTTAGAGGTTGCTGACTGCGTACGTAACGAAGACTTATTGTTACAGGGACTTGAAACAATAACGTTTTCAATCAATGTTGTTGATACGAGAATTGACCAATGGATGATTGGGCCGCTGCTCGACCCTGAAACAAAAGAGTATTTGGGTATACACGTGCTGATGCTCTGCGTGCCGCGGCATAAAGCTTACGCAATTTTAAAATCCACATGTGACAAGGAAACATATAGCGATCTTGAACCGCTTACTGAGCAGAATAAACAGGAATCAGTATGGGTTCATTTTCCTGCAGGTGGAATACGGCATTTGCGTTTTATCGTAAAATCAAAAGCTGCTGATACTGGCAGTAATTAAGAACCGGGATAGTGGTTGCATTGCAATTACTATCCTGTTTTGTTATAGTCTCTTCAGTTTAATAAAGGTCAATTATCACGAGTGTGGCGAGAGCTCTGGCTCCATGACCCACCAGCAACCGGTCTAGCGATAGATAAGGTGCTCCATCCAGCCCGCAAGGGGAAGATACCACAGCTCTTCTTTGCGGAAGAGTTTTTATTTTATGTTTAACGATTCACTGTTACAAACCTATACTGTAGAAAGCGTAACCTCAGGCCATCCTGACAAAGTTTGCGATCAGATTTCTGACGCTATTTTGGATGCGTTGCTTGCCCAGGATCCCAAGAGCCGCGTAGCGGTCGAAGCATTTGGCAGCCACGGTCTTTTGATGATCGGCGGCGAAGTTACTACGAGTGCGCAAGTTGATTACAAAAAAATCGCCGAAGATGTCTATAAGAAAATTGGTTATACCAGTCCTCTAGAAACTACTACTCGCGTCGTAACCCAATCACCAGAAATCGCTCAAGAAGTAAATACTGGCGGAGCAGGGGATCAGGGCATCATGTACGGATTTGCCACTGATGAAACCCCAGAATTTTTGCCGCTTGGTGTTGTGCTGGTGCATGCTCTTGCAAAACGACTTGAACAAGCTCGACGAGAAAACATAATCCCGTGGCTCCTGCCTGATGGAAAAACACAGGTGACAGTGAAAGACGGAAAAGTAGTAACAGTTGTGGTGAGTACGCAACATCAATCTGGTGTAGCACAAGCAGAAATCATCAAAGAAGTAACTGAAAAAATTATCGCTCCAGTTGTCGGCGATCTCTCCGGTGTTGAACTCATCATCAATCCTTCCGGTTCATTTGTGACTGGCGGATTTGAAGCGGATGCCGGCCTTACAGGACGAAAAATCATGGTGGATACCTACGGCGGCCTCGCTCCTCATGGCGGCGGTGCATTTTCTGGAAAAGATGCTACGAAAGTGGATCGCTCAGCTGCCTACATGGCTCGCTTTGCGGCAAAAAATATTGTGGCAAACAAATTGGCAAAGAAAGCACTTGTGTCTGTTTCGTATGCTATCGGCCGTGTAGATCCAGTGCAGATTTTGGCTTTCAATGAAAAAGGGGAAGACATTTCAGAGCTCGTAAAAAAGAATTTTGATTTCCGACCGCTTTCAATTATCGAACGACTCGGTCTCCGCAATCCGATTTTTGAAAAGACAGCCGCGTATGGGCATTTTGGGAAGGAGGGTTTGCCGTGGGAAGAAATAATTAAATTGTAAAAAAAGAAGCCAGGTTTGTCGCCTGGCTTTTGAATTCGATGTGACTAATAAATTACGGTTTTATGCCGTAAGGTCTTTTAATCACCCCAACAAACCGATTAATTAGATTAAAGGAAGCTACAATATCATCCCATTTCGTGCTCAAGAAAGTATTCAGGCTTGCCGAATCTGTAATAACCTTGGTTTTGAATATTGCTTCAAGTACTTTATCTGTCAGGAGGTCCTGGAATTGCATACAAACTTGCACATGCAGGTTCGAGTCTCCTCCCATGCGCGCGGCTTCTCCAATATGATTGAGTGAAATCTCAATTCCTTTGGTTAGCTTATGCATAAGCAGGCATGCCACCATATCCTTTGCTACCGGCCCTACATATGCAACTTCCATTTTTTTCGTAAAAGCCAAAGCTTTTTTAACGGAGTCAAAAAATTCATATTCATTGCCTCCGCGCGCAGCTGCTTCCATTCTCCAGCTTATTGCTTCAAGTACGAGGATATCGTCCTTGCCTGCACGCTCTAAATCCAAAGCATTAAGCATGGTGAAAGCTTCCTGGTAGCGTTCTTTTTTCATTAGCTCCCATAATACCATTTCGGTTTTGTATTGGCTGGCCAGTCCTGTCTCGATGGAAGTTCTGGTGTGGGCAATATCTTTTTCGATATCGTAGCCAGAAATGTAACGGCCATGCGATCGCTTTACTTTTTCCGAAGCGCGCAGAAGTTCTTGTGCCATCATAATCATTGAGCGTGTCAGCTGTAGCTGCATTGCAATGGCAATCTTCGGAAGTACCAGCTTCATTTCTTCAAAAATTTTTTCCTGAATGGGTAAGGCAATATCGTCCTTTACTCCCATCAGTTCATTATTTAGAACAATGCTTCTGATTACATCGTAGTTTTGTTCAGAAATATTTTTCAGGTCTTCAAAATTGAGCTCTCTAACGGTTGTTTCGTTCATAGTCGGTGTATAAGGTTTAGTGAATAGCGCCACTTTTTTGCCGAAAAGAGAGGCAATTCACTAAACTATTTCAAGGAATATATGTGTCCTTAAAATAACATCTTTTTAAAAAAAGTCAATAAATCCTTACAAATGAAACGTAATCTGCTATACTCGCCATATGGAAATGGGAACACTCTACATCGTCGCCACGCCAATCGGAAACATGGAAGACATCACGCTTCGAGCCCTTCGAATTCTCGGCGAGGCTGATATTATTCTTTGCGAAGATACACGCACCACAGGCAAGCTCCTGGCGCGCCACGGAATCAAGGCAAAGAAGTACGCAAGTTATAATGCGCATAGCACCAAAGGCAAGTCGGATTTTATTTTAGAAGCGCTTAAAGAGGGGAAATCAGTTGCCCTCGTTTCCGATGCGGGTACGCCAGGCATTTCAGATCCAGGTACGC
>CAZHUT010000045.1:0-6045 GCA_964535545.1 uncultured Candidatus Saccharibacteria bacterium
AGTAATTAATGACAGACCAGTTTGGGGTGCATAGTCTATGCAGAACTAAAAATGCGTCGCATGGTCGCGGGGCTATTTCAGCCTATCCAGTACCTCTTTTCGTAGCTTTTCCATATCGGCAAGTACTCTAAGGTATATATTCCTTGTTTTTGGTGATTTCGGGTTCTGCTCCATGTATTCGATCGTTTCGTCTGGAACGAACGTAGCCAAAGAACAATAGCCATCAATGAGCGTGATGATCCGTTCGACTATGGATTTCTTGAGTCGTTTCTTTGAGGTCGGGAGCGCGGAAATGGGGTTGAGAAAAACGCTCGATTCGTCCTCCTCGAAACGGTAGTGATCCGCACGATCCAATACTTTTTTGATGTCCTCGTCCACCTAACCATTGATGACGCAGATCAGGATTTTGCTAAGACTATGCAGAACTAGAAATGTGTAGTGGGGTCGTGAAATAACCCTTTATTTCATGGGTCTTTTGTGGCATAATGATGTCATTATGAAATATGCAAACTCCCGCATTTTATGAAAGATTCCTTTATTGATACAACCATAGGATTGACAAGTGCTCAGGTTGCAATAGCTCCAAAAAACATTCCCGCGCATCATGTTTCAGATGCGGAACTTGCTATAACTGTTTTTAAAAATCAAATCATTTCCTTCTTTTTTATTCTCTTGATCGTATCAGGGGTACTTTCTTTGTATTTACATCAAACAATAGACGCCTCAATCTTTTTTGCAATTTCAGGCATCAATGCAGTCATTGGATTTTTCCAAGAATTTCGTGCTAGCAAAAGTACTCAAGCATTGGAAAAGTTGATTGCCCATACCATCACCGTACGCAGAAATGGAATACTTCAAAAAATCCAAAGCCTTGATGTTGTTTTAGGAGATATAGTTATTGGAGAAGCGGGAGATGTAATCGTAGCTGACATGATCATTCGCGAGTCCACCGACTTATTCATTGATGAATCCGTGCGTACCGGAGAAACGTTGCCGAGGGAGTTTAAAAAAGATGAAACCGTGTTCGCTGGGGTGAATATTGTCCAGGGATCTCTGGTGGGTCAAGTGGTAGCAGTCGGAAAACAAAGCTCGCTTTTAATGTACGCAGAAAAGATTTCCAAAATTGTAAAAAATAGTAATTTTGAAAATTTTATTAATGCGGTCAGCAAGTACATACTAATTGTTACGATTTTTTGTTTGGCACTCGTTTTGGTTTTAAACGTATTAATTGCCCATAGCATTTTGATATCCGATTACGTACTCTACGCGGTCTCGATGCTTGTAGGGGTTGTGCCGGAATCGTTACCACTTATTGTTACCATTATTCTTACTCGCGAAGCTCTGGCTTTGGCAAAAAATAATGTTATTGTCAAAAAGCTTTCTGTATTGCAAAATTTGGGAAGCATTAATTATTTTTTTACAGACAAGACTGGAACTGTGACGGAAAATAATTTACGAGTTCAGGATATTTTTGATGCAAAGGACCTCACTGTTAATCTTGCCATTATTGCTAATGGACAATATAAGCGAACACCCATGGATAGCGTGTTTGATCAAGCTATTGGAAATTATTTGAAAAACAAAAATAATACGCAAGGGCTATCACAAAGCCTCCAACTTTCTCCATTTCAAATCGCACGAGGATTTTCTATTTACACCCTTTCAGATGGTTCAGAAATTATTCGCGGACAATATGCGAGAGTCTGTTCAACTTGCACAAGTGTAGAAGACGGATTTCAAGATCGCTGTTTGGATGCGGAACAGCAAGGTCTCCGTGTTATTGCGTTTGGTCGAAAAGAACAAAAAGATTCTTCATATGCCTTGTTGGGGGCGGTTTTGTTTGAAGACCCCCTGAAGAATGATGCTCCTGCCTTATATAAATCCTTAGAAGAGCTATTGGTAGACGTAAAGATTGTAACCGGCGACAGCGTTTCGGTCGCTCAGTATATTGGCAACAAACTTGACTCAGGGATTACAGGAAAATCAGTTTTTTCTATGGATAATTGGAAGCCAACAAGCAATAATCAAATTGAAAATTTTAGAGTATATGCACGTTGTAAACCTGAACAAAAATCTGAATTGATTGATGAGCACCTTGATCATGGGGTTGTTGGTTTCCTAGGTGAAGGAATTAATGACGCGCTGGCACTTAAGAGAGCTGATGTGGGTTTTGTCGTAAATAATGCCACAGATGTTGCGCGGCAATCAGGAGATGTAATTTTGCTAGAAAAAAGTTTTGCTCCAATTGTCAGTGCCATCAAAATGAGTCGCAAAGCTTTTGCGCATATTCGAACCTACTTGCTGTGCACCCTTACGGGGAATATTGGTACCCTTATTTCACTTACAGCAGTCGTAGTGTTCTGGCAACAAATTCCGATGCTACCTATCCAAATCCTTCTTAATAACCTGCTCACAGATGTGCCGTTAATGTTTTTGATTACGGATACCATTTCTGATTCAATTATCAGGAGACCAATTCGCGATCAGGCAAATAAGTTCTTCGGATATATTTTTGTCTTTGCATTTTTAAGCTCTATTTTTGATTTTATATTTTTCTTCGCATTCAAAGGATATGATATTACAATTTTACGAACAGGATGGTTTGTCTTTTCAGTTCTTGCAGAACTGACGCTCGTTTTTTCGCTTAGATCAGAATTGCCACTTTTGAAGTCGCCAAAAATTTCAAAAATTCTTGGAGTTGTTCTGATGTCATGTTACGTCATTGCGCTTGGATTACCATACCTGCCGTTCGGAAGTATATTCCACCTATCTCCTCTTTCAGGCATTCAAATGTTGATATTGCTGGGCATTACTGTGTTTTATCTATTTGCAAATGAGCTTACAAAAAGGTTGATTTTTCCTCAAAAAACAGCTATAATCTCAGGAGAAGCATCAGCTAGTAATTATTAATTAACCTAAATTATTATTTTATGGGAATGGAAAATTTTAAACCAAAGGCTCCTGTTCAAGAAAAAGCTGTTGATCCTGAATTAGCTCAAAAGCTTGGTCAGGCAAAAGACAACGAAAAGTATTGGTCTCAAAAAAGAAGTGAGGTTGAGGCACGGCAGTTCGAAATAGGTCATTATGATGATTTTGCAGATCATGCAAAAAGAATGATGGAGAAAGTTTCTAACTACGAGACCGAATACCAAGATCTACTTGATAAGGAAATTACCATCTATCCGGGAACTGAGAAGCATTTCAACGAGAGAATTTCTTTCAAGGGTCTCAGCGAAGCTGAAAATCAGCAGTTGGCGTATGATAAAAATTTGGGAGAGGTAGCAATGTATGTTCTTCAAGCCTATGAATCAAAAGGGGAGGCGAATGAAAATCCGCAGAGAATTTTTCAGGCAAAAAAAGACACTACGCTCCGCCAGTTGTTTGCTGATTACAAGTATTTTCTTGAAGGCCAATTAGCGATGCCGAAGCCAACACAAGCTGAAATTGACGCAAATCAGACAGAAGTAAATACGGTTTGGGATTCCTACAAAAAGAGTCAAGAGGAGGTCAAAAGCCTTGAGTCAAAGACACAATAACGATTGTGAAAAAGGATATGTTGAGTATCCTTTTTTGTTTTCAAATTTTTAGTTTTGGTAAGTCATACTAAAGCATTAAGACTATTCTACATCCACATAATCTCTGTAGTAGAGAGTGCTATTATCATCGCCATCTCCAAGAAACGCCATGATCCATGTCGATTCGTTCGCGTGGTGATCAAGCGTTGAATTCACCAACAGCGAAAACGCATCTGCAAGGTCGTCATGCTTTTCAACTCCGAAGCCAATAAGCTCTCGGAGCAAATCTTCACATCCTTGTTTCGGGAACTTGATGATCCCCGATTTGATTGATGTCGAAGTAAGTGAAAGCCTTGTCCGTTTATCTCCCTTGGGCTTAACAGATTCCGCGGCTATGCCGTGCATTTCCAACATCTGCGGTAATGCCTCTTGGTATGCGACACTTTCAACAAAAAACTTATCGCTACTCCGAGGCATTTGCGTTGTCTTGAAATTTTTCATGAGATCAACCTGCGCGGGAAAATTGAGTTTTTGGCGGATAGGATTTGGGAGAATATAGATACGCAATTTTTCCCTGCGACCATAAATGTGAGCGGAAACGATCGTAGTGAAATCCGCAGAATCTTTTGAAGAGATTGCGAGATCGACACCGGCATACGTCCCACGATACGCCCTATGCTTTGCCCCAGGCAGTTCATCGTAGTATTTGATCCACTCGGGATAAATTACTTGGTCGTCGCTTGGAATGATGCGGAGCAGATATTCTCGTTGCCACGATATCTCACTGGCAATTTTCATTTTCTCGTCTGCAATATCTTTTGCATCCTTGTATTTTCCTGACCACAAACAAACGTCGTTCTTGTCGAGTAGTGGATACTCACTGAACACACCTTTTGCCTTACCTTGTGCAATCTCTTCCTTGATCCGCATAAGGAGCGAATCTTCGTGCAACAGGTTGCCCACGATGATAAGTCGTGTGTTTTTGTCTCCTGCGGGAATGACCTCGCCACGGAGCCAGTGATACGTCTTGTCTCGTCCCTCGCGGGTTTTGGTGGACTGCACATCCTCAACGTCGTCGCAGATGATGAGATCGGGTCGGTGTTCGTTGTGTCGGATTCCTCGGATACTCTGCTCAGTTGAAGCAACCGTGATACGCGCACCATGCTTTTTGAAAACCAGAGAGAAAGAACCCCATTCGTCACTTTCTTCTTGGAATGGTCCTAGGTCTTTCTTTAGGACATCGTTGCCCTCAAGCTCGGTACGAATGTTCATCATGTGTTGTTTCGCCTGTGCTCTCGTCTGACAGAAGATAATGCAGAACTTCTTTTGCTGCTTCCCGAGGATTGCCCAGATCGGATATGCGGTCGTCACCATGGTCGATTTGCCCGACCCGCGAAATGCGACAATGTATAGATTTTCAACTGCGCTTTTTTCGAGATTGTGAATGATCTCTTTCTGGAAGTCTGCTGTCTCGTACTTCACATAATGGGCGTAGTAGAAGTGGAAGAAGTAGAGAAAGCTATCCTTGGTAATTGAGGTACGCACTGAACGATCCTTTATCATGGTGTTCACCAGTGCGGTAGGGATTATCTTAGTCATGACCTTTTGATCGCTTAATGTTCTTAATGGATTTCGACTTTGTGATGTTCGCAAGCTTCAGTGCTTGCTTCACGATCTTTGCCTGTGACGGCGTTAGTTTCTCACTGTCTTCCTTGGTCGTGATTTCAAGCTTATTCTTGTAGTTGTCGTTTCGGTGGCGGAGCCAGAAGCTGATCGCCGAGTAGTTCTTCTCCTTGATGAGTGTGAGTAGTTGGCTCTCGCTCATGTCAGAAACAAGCGCAACGCCCTCGGCATACGCGTCATCCATTTTCTTGAGAAATTCTTTATCTTCCTTTCTCCACCGATACACGCTGTTGCGAGACAATCCAGTTTTCTCACACGCGACCTGTACGATTGGGACTTTGCGCAGTTCCTCCAAGAACTGATCCTGAAATTTATTCTTCTTCATAGAATTTCTTAATTACCTTGGCTTTCCGAGCAGTCAGCTTTTCATACCTGCGGATAGCCAAGTCGCAGAAGACAGGCTCGATTTCGAGGGAATACACTTTGCGATCCAGTTGCTCCGCACAGATCATGGTGCTTGCCGACCCAGAGAATGCGTCGAAGATAATGTCTCCTGGTTTGGTGCATCGCATGATGAACTTGTGGTGCAATTCTGGATTCTTGCTCGTGGGATGTTCCATTTGGCTCGACGGCAACCGCTTGGTCGCCCAGATGTTCGAGATGTCCTCAAGGAGCTGATTGCCCGTGCCGACATCCTTGTTCTGAATTTCATTCACATTCTTCACGAGGTCGGACAGGTACGGCGATCCTTTGGTGCCATACACACAAAACTCCGTGCATTTATTAAATGCAACGGTTGGTGTCGGCGAGGAATTGTTCTTGATCCAGATATTCACTCGACGGTTCTTGATACCGAGTTCCATATACAGTGTCTGAAAAACCCACACCCATGCTTCATCGCACCAGA
>CAZHUT010000046.1:0-5980 GCA_964535545.1 uncultured Candidatus Saccharibacteria bacterium
CCAAAAAGCTGGCAAAAGCCTCTAATAGCGACGTTTTGAGCCTCTGGAGTGGCCTAGGGTACAACCGGAGGGCCTTGAATCTCAAGCGCGCAGCTGAGGCCGTAGAAACTCAATTTAAAGGGGTATTTCCAAAGATAAAAGATGGGATTTTAGCCTTGCCTGGAGTGGGTCCGTACACAGCCGGAGCCATTTTGGCGTTTGCATTCAATCAACCAGGAGTAATGATAGAGACCAATATCCGTAGCGTTTACATTCACTTTTATTTTCAAAAAAAGAAAGCCGTGCATGACAAAGAGTTGTTACCAATTATTGAACGGACTATGGATCGGAAAAATCCACGAAATTGGTATGCAGCACTCATGGACTATGGGGCAATGCTCAAGGCGACCAATCCAAATCCAAGTCGAAAGAGCAAGCATCATGTGGCACAATCAAAATTCAAGGGATCAATGAGAGAGGTGAGAGGAGCTGCCCTTAAGCTGATTTTAAGTGGAGAAAGGAAGTTGGAAGAGACGCTTAGTGCGGAGTTTGATAAGGAGCGCGCCGTAGGCGCGCTCCAAGCTCTTGCTAAAGATAGTCTTATCAAAAAAAGTGGAAAAACCTGGAAGCTCATCTAATATATCCATGATATACTTTACCTATGCCAAGAGAAGCTTTCGGAATGGCTCCAATGCCAGCTCCAAGAAAAACAGAATCAGTCGGACATGATGTAGATATCCAGAAAAAAGGCGGACCCGCCCCCGAATCAGTTCTCGCTCGACCTCATGAGAATGAGGAAATTTATTTTGATGACGGTTTTGAAGAAAATGCCGAGGCTCATGGTGCCGGCCCAGACTTCGAAGAAGCTCAGGCAGAAAAAGTCCTTTCAGGTTTGGTTACCCCGGAAGAATTGGCGGTTAAATTCGGCCCAGCTGTGATGGATGCAGTTATGAAGCGCGCCCAGGTGATCAGCGAAGTAAATGCATTTAGCGAAAAAGCTGTTCCTAAAAAGACCATTTATCCGAAGATTCCGCACCCGCTCCACGGAATCATTCCTCGAGTTCTCGAACACTACAACCATCCAGATCGCACCGAAGACGATGAACAGGAATTTCTCGATTTGCTTGGTGAATTGCGCAAAGATGGCGATTTCAAAAAACTTCTCGAGCAATATGCTCCATTGATAGCTCTCAATCCTGACCGGACTGAAGAGTATGAGATGAAAGCCATGAAGGATTTTGTCGAATTAAACAAAAAACTAGCTTAACCTGAATACTATTTATGAAAGTACAGAAACTTGGACATTGCTGCATGATTATCGAAGTGAATGGAAAGCGCATTATGACCGATCCAGGTTCTTTTACTACGAAGCAGAATGATGAGATGGATATCGACATCATTCTTTTTACGCATGAGCACGGCGATCATTTGCATATCGAATCATTGAAAAAGGTTTTACAGAACAATCCTCAAGCGAAGATCATTACCAATACTTCCGTCGGCAAACTCTTGAGTGCTGAACAGATTGCGTACGAAATCTTGGAACACGGAGACTCTCGAACAGAAGAGGGGATTTTCTTCGAAGCCTTTGGCGAAATCCACGAAGAAGTGTTTGAAGAATTCGGCCGTGTACAAAATACCGGCTATTTCATCAACAACAAATTATTCTATCCAGGCGATGCCCTGACTAATCCGGACAAATTCGTTGAGGTCCTCGCTCTGCCAGTCGTTGGTCCATGGCTTCGCGTTCGGGATATTATTCCATATGTTCGAGAATTGAAGCCAACGATAACAATTCCTGTACACGATGGCCTGCTTTCTCCACATGGCTTGGAGGTATACCACAGAGTTATTCCACGTATTCTTGGGAATGAAACCAAATTCGTTCCTATGAACGAAGGAAGCGTGCAAGAATTCTAATCACATACTCTCTCAAAACTCCTTTGACCAAAGGGGTTTTTTGATGTAGTGTGAGGGCATTCAATTATTTTAAATCATTTAAATCACGAAATCCAAAGTGTTATGCAAAAAACAGTGTTTCTTGGAAGCCATGTTTTCCCGCTACAGCAGGGAAAACCGTACTTAGGAAAAGTACGCAACGTTTATCGCGTTGGAAACCTTATTATTGTAGTTGTTACGGATGAAATATCCGCTTATGACCATAACCTTCCGTTTTTAGTTGAAGGAAAAGGAGTAATGCTTAACCAAATAGCGGCTCATTTTCTGGAAGAAACGAAGGATATTGTGCCGAACTGGCTTATATCAACACCAAACCCTCGTGTTTCAATTGGCTATTATTGTGAGCCAATCCGCGTAGAAATGGTGGTACGGGCCAGATTGGAAGGCAGTATGTGGAAGGACTACAACGGCAAAAAACGTAAACGTAAATTTTGGGGTTACAAACCGCTTCCTGATGGAATGAAACAGGGCGATTTGTTACCAGAGCTAATGGTAACTCCAACTACTAAAGCGCTTACAGGTCATGACCAAAACATTACCCGTACCCAAATTATTAAACGTGGACTGGCTACTGCTGAAGTGTATGACCAAATGCACGCGAAGGCGATTGAAGTATTTAAACGTGGTCAACAAAAATCGAACGAGCGCGGGCTTGAACTTGTTGATACTAAATATGAATTTGGTCTGCGTTTTGTTAACGGCAAATGGGTTTTAACCCTGATTGACGAAGTGCATACACCTGATTCTTCACGGTACTATCTGCTGGCTGAATTGAGTTCAGGCACGATTCGTCAGCTGTCAAAAGAGTTTGTGCGAGAGTACCTAAAAGGCCAGGGTTTTGAAGGGAAGCATGGACAAGCAATGCCGCAGTTTTCTAACGACTATCCTCAACAAGTTTCTGGTAGGTATAAAGAACTGTACCAAACTGTTTTGGATAAGGAAGTTTCGGCTGATGACATTGCGCGTGCCAACGATCCTGAAGTTGTATATGCTGATACCCTAAAAGGCCTTGCTGATTGTTTCGGTAAGCAAATTAAGCCGATAGTGGGTATTATTATGGGAAGCAAAAGTGATGCACCTAAAATGGAAAAAGCAGCAGAGATATGTAAGAAGCATTTTATACCTTACGAATTTACTGTTGTTTCCGCACACAGAACCGCTGACCGGTTGCAAAAATATGCAACTACTGCAAAAGCTCGCGGCTTAAAAGCCATAGTTGCTGGAGCTGGTGGAGCTGCACATTTACCAGGCATGGCACAGGCTCAAACGCCGATACCAGTATTTGGTGTTCCAATTAATTCTTCAAATTCTATAATGGGTGTAGATTCGCTGCTTTCAATAGTTCAGATGCCAAAAGGTGTACCGGTGGCTACTGTTGCTATTGACCAAACACACAATGCTGCGCTGCTTTGTTTGCAAATGTTGGCAACTACAGACGAGTTTTATTCTGAGCAAATTGACTTGCATTTTGCTGGTTTAAAAACCGAAGTAGCTACTATGGTGGAAGAAGTAGAAAAAATGGGCCACCCAAATTGTTTTGACCAACCCTTCGAAGAGGAGGCATAAATTTTAGAATAGATATATACTACACAGCCCGTTTCGCTTTACAGCGATTCGGGTTGTATTTTTTTATATTCACCAATTTTTAAACTCCCCAAAAGCACTTTTCCGATTCGTATACGTTTCAAATCCACCACTTCATATCCCAACACTTCACACATCCTTCGAATCTGCCGATTCTTTCCCTCAGTCAAAATGATCGAGAATTTTTTAGCGCCAAGTTTTTTCAGCTTAGCTGGCTTGGTGTCATGTTTCACTTTCTTATTCGTTTCGATCTTCACACCGCCTGACATATCTTTCAAAAATTCTGCTGTAATCGGTTCGTCAACTTCAACTTTATACTCTTTTTCATGTTCTGCTTCAGGATCCAAAAGTTTTTTAGTAACACGGCCATCGTTGGTGAGAATGATGAGTCCGTGGGAATCTTTGTCCAATCTGCCAACAGGGAAAACTTTGGTAGGGAACTTCGTGTGATGAACAATATCAATTTCTCCGCGCTGCGGCGTCGAGGTCACAATTCCTTTTGGCTTGTTGTAGGCAAAATATGCATACTCTTTCGTATTGTTTCGCACTTCCACCATGTCAGTTTCACTGACTTGAGCACCAAGCTCGGCCTTTTTCCCATTAATGAAAACCTTGCCGGCAGCAACAAGCGCGTCGGCTTCACGACGGCTGGCAATGTTCTTTTCGGCGAGGTATTTGTTAACGCGCATCATCGGAAATATTTGAGAGACGGTGTAAGGCAAAAAGGGCAGCTAGGACGACGGCAGCCAAGATCATGAAGAGGGAGTTGTAAGTAATAAACCCGAGCAAGAGAGTAGCAATGAGCGGAGCGACGAGATAGGCGAGTGGCGTGGTTGAACGGAAGAGACTGATGATCTCGGCATCCTTGTCGCTGACGCTCTTAAAGAAATATCCTTCGGAAACGACTTCAATGATACTTGCGCCGATACGTGTGGTGAAGAGGATGAGGGCGAGGGCAAAGATGTTTCCGTGAACCAGAGAAAAGCCGAAAAAGAATGTAGCAACGCCCATGATCAGCACGCCAACTTGGAGGAATTCCCGTTCATGGTGAACGATATCAATCAGACGGCCGACAGGGTATTGGAAAATGACAAATGCGGCAAGCATGATAGTAAACATGATACCGATCATGTTGAATGGAATACCATGAACTTCATGCAGGTAGAGCGGAGTATACACAACCATCCAGGCGTAAAAAAATTGCAGAATAAAATTTACAACCGTAATGCGCCACAGGTCAGGACGACGGACGAGTTGGCGGACGGCATCGAGCATGGAGATGGCACGGTAGCGGCCGTCATGATACGACTGTAGCGAGAAGCGCAAAACAACACCAGTAGCGACAACGCCAACGATGACGATGTCATAGAGCGGGCTGTAGCCTTTCCAGGTTACCAGCAGGCCGGCCAAAAGAGGAGCAAAAAGCCAAGCGAGATTTGTAAGCGAGAGATAACTTCCACGGATTGCGCCGACGCGTTGGTTGAGAGAATAGTGTTCGATGAAGATGTCGAGGCAGTACCAGATGAGCGTGTTTGAAGAGTTGAAGATTATGAATGCGCATGCTACCTGGTATGGGCCCCAGCCGAGACGGAGGAAGGTGATAGCGATGACATTCAAAATTACTAAGCAAAGGATAATAGTGCGGTTGCCGAGTTTTTTGATGAGCGGTGGAAGCAATTCAAGTCCAAGCAGCGTCACAAAAGCAGCGCCGGCATAGACGACACCGACGAGATTGGTGCCCAACTTTTCGGCAAGGAAGGATGAGTTGATGTATGCAGTGAGGGCAAGTGACAAAGAAAAAATAAAACCTGCACCATAGATGCGCTTAAGCGTTTGCATGTTGAAATTATATCATTTTTTACTGACAAATAAAAAATACCGCTGTGAGTAAGCGGTATTTTTTTTGAGCAACTACATCGCCAGCAATACCGGAATAATCAGCGGTCGCTTTGCTGTCTTCTGATACAAGAACTTAGAAAGGTTTTCGCCGATCTGATTCTTGATGTATTCGAAGTTGATAGGATTCTGTCCGCGTGAGCCGTCTTCAAGAGATTTCTTGATGATGCGGCGTGATTCATGAAGCAGATCCTGTGATTCTTTAAGATAGACGAAACCTCGAGAAATGATGTCAGGGGATTTGCGGAGCTGACCAGTGCTTGCATCTACAGTTGCGACGATAACGAACATGCCGTCCTGCGCAAGCATCTGACGATCGCGAATAACTACTTCCTGCATGTCGCCGACAGAGAATCCGTCAACCATGACGATGCTTGAAGGAGCCTTTTCCTTGAGGACGCGAATCTTGTTACCTTCGTCGAAGATTTCAACGATGCTACCGTTGTCAGGGATAACGATGTTTTCCTCAGGTGTTCCTGCTGCCTTTGCGATGTCTGAGTGAACGGAAAGCATATAATGGTAGCCGTGAACAGGCATAAAGAATTTTGACTTGAACTTCTTG
>CAZHUT010000047.1:0-2281 GCA_964535545.1 uncultured Candidatus Saccharibacteria bacterium
TTCGGACGGCTTATCTTCATGTATTTTTTACAACGTTTTTTCAAGCTCAATGAGCTTCTTCACCCCATCATAGAGCTGCTGGTAAATCTCAGCTTCAGTTACCCCCAAACGGCGCTTGTTGGAAATATCATAGATCCCCTCAGAAGACTCTGAGTGTTCTCCATGCACGCCACGAATGGAAAGCCCGAGTGTGCCACAAATTGCCTTAAAGTTCGGACTTGCCGAAAACTTAGGAATCTTGATGTGTACTGATGCACGCATCGCAGTTCCGAGGTTTGTTGGGCACGTGGTGTGATACCCACGAACATCATCAAATGCAAAGTTGATCTTTTCATTGATGATGTTGAGTGCTGATGTCAGGCGTGTAAACACCTCGGCAATATCAGCCCCTGGCTGCATACTAATGATACGCATACTGTCCTCTTCTGAGATCCAGACCAAGAACTTCTTATCGTCTGAAAAGAAGATACCACGATTCTTTGGCCAGTCACGGTTTACGCCGGCACTTTCCAAGAAACGATCGCCTTGCTTGAACAAAAAGTGGTCTTCAACCAATTTCTGACGTACTTCGTCAGTCATGCCGTCGAGTTTGTAGTACGTACCCTTGAGGTCTCCTGTGAGTGACTCAAGTACGGCAATGATTTCTTCTTCCATACTTGCACGATCTTCTGCGCTGATGGCAGATGGGAATGCGTACTTTGCAAAGTTTCGTCCGACACGAATGCGGGTCGAAACGACATAGGCGCCTTCGGGATCGAGGTTTTCGACTGGAAGTCCTAAGAGAGAGAGATTGCTTGTATGACCGCTCATATCATAGTTATGATATTCCTTGATAATAGGGTCAAAGAGCGGTGCAAGCATGGTGTATGACTCAGGGTCACCTGCGTAGACACCAATACTTGAATCAGGATTGTCTATGCCTGATTGAATCGCTTTTTGAAGCGTCCATCCGTGCGGCGTTACCACATCTTTAAGCTGCATTTGCACTACTTCACTACAGTGCTTTTTCATTAACATGTCGGGGTTTGTTGTAATTTCTGTCATAAGAACAATAGTTTAATTTAAATTTTGAAATAATACTAACGTATAAGGGTATTTTGTCAATTACACAACAAACCCCCGTTTTGTGAACGGGGGCGTTTTTGCATTACTTTTTCTTCTTTCTCAGGTCGTGATATTGAGTGATTTTGATGAACTCCATCTCTCCCTCCCACCCAATACTCTCAAGTATGTCATGTATCTTGTGGACGATGACATACTCACTGCTGTACAGTCGCAAAAATGGACGGCTTGTCCTTTCGGTATCGACAACTTTGGCGGTGAGCTCTGAAAAGGTGAGGTTTTTGTAATCATCTTCTGAAAGAATCTTTTTGAGCGCATTAGACAGTTGGTCTTTAAGTCTCATAAACTCTGAATGTACATAGCCATGAAATTCGATCAATGGCGCATAGTTATTTTTCTGCATGAGTTAGTTTTTCATACACTATAGTGATTTTTGATGGTATGTCAAAAGTGCAGATTTGCTGAAATTATGGTCGCGACTACACTACGTATTCATCCTTCTGCATAGCTATACACCCCCCAACCAGTCTGGCATTAATATAGATATGGAAACCGCCAGTATTGGCAAAATACAGAGCCCGATCTCAATGAGCGAGGTACGGATCAAGTATTGCTTATACGCCCGCAAATCGACCGAATCAGATGAGCAGCAGGCACTATCTATTCCTGCACAGATCAAGGAAATGGAAGCTATAGCCCAGAAACTCAATCTCAATGTTGTAGGAGTAAAGCAAGAGTCTCATTCAGCAAAAGAATCAGGACAGCGACCAGTCTTTCGAGAACTGCTTGAAGATGTCGCACGGGGCACCTATACAGGCATCCTCACCTGGGCACCAGATAGACTTTCTCGAAATGCAGGAGATCTCGGATCCGTGGTTGATCTCATGGATCAAAAGAAACTCGTCCATATCCAAACCTATGGACAGACATTCTCCAATTCACCAAGCGAGAAATTTCTTTTGATGATTCTATGTTCTCAGGCAAAGCTTGAAAATGATAACAAAAGCATGAATGTGAAGCGTGGACTGCGAGCGAGAGTTGAAATGGGGCTGTGGCCCTGTCGTCCGCCAACAGGCTATACCAAATTCAAACGTATGGACCAGAAATGCGAATCAGTGATTGATCCAGAACGAGCGCCAATTATCAAGCAAATCTTTGAAAAAGTCGGCTATGACGGCTGGAGTGGCAGGAAGATATACCACTGGCTCAAAGACGATAT
>CAZHUT010000047.1:2291-5304 GCA_964535545.1 uncultured Candidatus Saccharibacteria bacterium
TCAAGACTGAAGCGAACATGCATTTGAGCCTCGGCAATCTCTACAAAATCCTCGAAAATCATTTTTATTACGGACGCTTCGAATTCCCAAAAGAATCAGGCAACTGGTATAACGGTGCCCATGTTCCAATCATCACCAAAGAACTCTTTGATCTCGTTCAAGTACAAATCAAAAATCAAACGCTTCAACCACGATCCGAACAAAAGGAGTTTGCCTTCACCAAGATTATGACGTGCGGACTCTGTGGTTCAGGTATCACTGCAGATGAAAAATTCAAGAAACAAAAGAACGGAGTAACTCGCCGCTACGTCTACTACAAATGCACCAGAATACGAGATTCACAATGTCCGTGCGGATATATCAACGAAGATGATCTCATCACTCAACTTCAAGGTCTCATGGATGATCTGGAAATACAGACCGTGCCTATGCGAGAGAAAATCACTACAGAAGTGCACCGATTCAAGAAATTTGAGCAGATGCTACTTGGGACGAAAACGCCCGTGGCGGTGAAGGATATCGATATACGTAACTATGCGAAGTTCATCCTTATTGAGGGAACAATGGACGAGAAACGGGAGTTTTTGCGGTGTTTGAGGAGTGAGGTGGTGTTGGAGAATAAGAAGGTGGGGTTGAAGAAATAAATTTAGTATGAAAAAAGCTATCCAATTGGATAGCTTTAAAGAAATTTTTGTTGGTTATAGTTTTACACTAATCCCAAGCATCACTCTTTGTTTGCTTGACTCGAAATCATACGCCGGCATCAACCATACTTTTGTATCCAGTTTTTTGACAGTATATGTCGCAACCGGTCCAGTACCATGGTATCGCCAAGTTCTGATGCCAAGGCTAAACTTTTCCTTGAACTTATAAGAAAGAGTTGAGTTGTACCAATAATTATCGGCGCCATCTCCTTTTTCCCATAAGCTTAAGAATGAAGTTTTTCCTTTTCCGAGCCAAACAAAGGCAGCAGTGCGGTATAGTGCTGAATTTTGTTCAATACCAATACTGGCACCGAATTCGATCCAATCTTTAGGAGAATAAGAAATTCCAACAAGTGCTTCAGACCATGTTTTTTCTACCAAGAGAAAGGTGGTCAAATTCACTTTTTTAGAGATTTTCTTTGTCCCATAAAAGTTGAAATCCATTTCAACTTTACCGCTCTCGGTATACCTTCCGTATATGCCGAGCTGAGAAAATGCTTTGAATGAAAATATAGTAACTATAGAAAGAACGATAATGTATTTCATAACTGTTAATTTGAATTGGTTTTCGCTATCTCCAATGTATAGAAACAAGGAAAACCAATCAATTACAGTTATTAGTATGATAGCATAAAATACTATATATGTCAAGTAAACCTAAGAAACCCAAAACATTGGTTGTGTTATCATAAAAATATGGAATATAAATTTCTTCTTGGGTACTCAGCTCTCATCATCGGTTTTATTAGTTATCTCCCGTATTATCGAGACATATTCAAAAATAAAACGAAGCCCCATGCGTTCTCTTGGTTTCTTTTCGCACTCCTTTCCTTTATTGGATTTGCTGCACAAAAGAGCGAAGGTGGTGGCGCTGGCGTATGGGTCACGGGAATAAGTGGAGTAATGTGTCTTGGGGTATTTATTCTAGCGCTGTACAAAGGGACAAGAAATTTTGCTCTTGTTGATAAAATTTTTCTTATACTCGCTTTACTTACCTTGATACCGTGGATGCTAACAAAAGACCCACTAATATCAGTTATTCTCATCTCTTTAATTGATGTTTTTAGTTTTATTCCAACTATTCGACATGGATACCAATATCCGCATGAAGAAACCGTTGTAACGTTTATGTTGAGTTCGGTAAAATTCATTTTAGGAATTTTAGCTCTTCAGGTGTACACAATATCTACTTGGCTTTATCCTGCTTCAATAGCACTGACTACAGTAGTTTTTGTTACTATTTTGATTTACAGGCGCAGACAGTTATCCTTTAATAACAAGAAAACACCCCTAAAGCAGAGTGTCTAAAAAATGGTAAAATAAGTATATGAAGCTTACGAAATTTGAACAATCAGGATTCATCCTAGAGACTGAGAGCGGCTTCCGTCTCGCCTTTGATATTGGTAATAAAACACCCTTGGATAAACTCGAGGGTGTTGCTGCTGACGCTATGCTTATATCGCATATTCATGGCGATCACTTTTCGCTCGACCAGATCAAGAAGATAAGTCCTAAAAAACTGTACCTCAACCATGAATGTATCGAAACGCTTGGTGAAGAAACCCTGTCATCAGAGATAGTACAAGTGAAAGTCGGTGATCTCATTACTATTGGCAATATCACGGTGCAATTTTTCAATGTTGATCACGGCCCAAACGTATCAGCGCCACTGCAAGAAAACTTTGGATTCTTGATTACTGCCGATAGCCAGAAAGTATATTTTGCAGGAGATATGTTCTATGAGTCAGGAATTGACGTCTCTAATCTTGAAGTGCACTACGCGCTTCTACCGGTTGGCACGCACTATACCTTTGGTCCGCATGAAGCATTTGAGTTTGCAAAGAAATTCAAGAAGATCGGCAAGGTTATCTCGATGCACTATGCGAATAAGCCCGAGACACAGGCTGAATTTTTAGAGCTTGCAAAGGGAGTGTTTGAGGCGGAGTAATTAAGATTGCTTCAATTTTGCAGTGAGTAGGGCGATTGTATTTCCAACAGATTCAAAAACAATGGCAAGCGTCTGATCATCTTTTTGAATATAACCTTTGTGAGCATAATCACAACGAAGTTTATATAGGCGATCGAACCATGGTAAAAGTGCAGGATCTAATACATTAATTGCCCCGATGATATATTTTATATTGTCTTTTTGTATTCCTTTCGGCACAAATAAGTGTTCAAGGCAACAATAAATCTGAAGAATTTTTGCTCCCAGGTCTTGCATTTGGGTTGCAGTACTTAATATATCCAACGATGTCGCTATGTCATTTGTTGATTTTTCTGTCCAAGGATTTTGTAGTTCTTTAAAA
>CAZHUT010000048.1:0-4279 GCA_964535545.1 uncultured Candidatus Saccharibacteria bacterium
ACCTCATCCTCTACGTGAACCAGAACAGCCAATTCGACGTCTATGCCGTCGAGCTAGAGTATTATAAGCACGGCGAGTACGAAATCATGATTCCGAAGCTTTATGGAGCCGAGGTGAAAAAGGATATCAATGTTACAAATTCAACTTCTGAGCGGCGAAAATGGGATGAATCGAGCTTGATTCAAAACTTCAAAGACAACTACTCTTTTGAAGCATTTCAAGCTTTTCAGAAAGTTTATAATTTTTGCAAAGAGCATGCTGATCAGGTTAATTTCGGAACAGGTCGATATGCCTCATTTAGTCCGATATTCACCAAGATCAGCAAAAAATCACTCTTTACTGTTTCGAGTGATGGTCGTTTGAGTCTCAATTACGAATGGTTAGCTAAAGATAATCTGGAGGCAGCAGAAATCCTAAAGAAAATAGCGGAAGGTAGTGAATTCGAAATTCCAGAAAATTACCAAGAAATCCGTCCAGGCTATCTACCAGAAGACTGGGTTCCAAAAACAGAAGAATTTCTCAAGGAAATCATAAAAACACTCTCGGACTAGAGAGTGTTTTTTGATCTTCAAATAAGGATTTTTTTATAACTTTTCTGATTTGACGAGTATGATTATACATACTATTATAATAAGTAGTATAGTCATACTAAATATGCCACAGGAGATAAAGATAAAAATCGGTAAGAATGTTAAAAAATACCGGAATAAAGCCGGCATTTCTCAGGATGTCTTATCCAAGAAGGCAAACCTGTCATTCTATACCATTACAAAAATTGAAGCAGGAGGAATACCAAATCCTTCTATTAGAACAGCAAAGAAAATTGCAGACGCACTCGAAGTCTCAATAGATGATTTGGTGAAATAAAAATATGAAACTTACCTTACCCGAACTTGAACAACATCTCGCGAAAGCTGCATGGATTCTTAAGGGTCCAGTTGATGCGGCTGATTTCAAAGTCTATATTTTCCCCATTCTTTTCTTCAAGCGACTTTCGGATGTATATGATGATGAATTCAAGAAAGCCTTTGAAGAATCCGAAGGAGATGTGAGTTACGCAGGATTACCCGAATTTCACCGGTTTAGCATTCCGGCAGGATGTCATTGGAAAGATGTTCGCGCAACGACAAGAAATGTTGGGGCGAAGTTGCAATATGCCTTCCGTGAAATCGAAAAAGCAAACCAAGACAAGCTCTACGGTATCTTTGGTGATGCTCCCTGGACTAATAAGGAAAAGCTTCCCGATAGTCTTCTAACTGAACTTATAGAGCACTTCTCCCAATATAAACTTGCGAATGGCACAGTCGATCTTGATATGCTTGGTCAAGCTTATGAATATCTGATCAAGAAATTTGCCGACCTGACAAACAAGAAAGCGGGCGAATTCTATACTCCTCGATCAGTTGTTCATCTCATGGGGCTTATCATTGATCCAAAACAAGGTGAAACAGTGTACGATCCTGCTTGCGGAACGGGCGGAATGCTGCTTGAATGTGTGGATCGCTTGCGATCACAAGAGAAAGACTCACGAACGCTCAAGATCTATGGACAGGAGAAAAATCTCACCACTTCTTCCATCGCTCGAATGAACATGTTTCTTCATGGCGTTGAAGATTTTCAGATCGTTCGCGGTGACACACTTCGAAATCCGGCTTTTTACGATGGAGACAATCTTGCGACATTCGATTGTGTTATTGCAAATCCGCCATTTTCGCTCAAAAAATGGGGTGATGATTTGTGGGTCAATGATCCTTACGGGCGAAATTTTGCCGGTGTTCCGCCAACTGGAAACGGTGATCTTGCCTGGGTTCAGCACATGGTGAAATCTATGGCATACCCGCACGGGCGCATAGCTGTCGTGCTTCCACATGGGGCGCTTTTCCGCAAAGGAAAAGAAGGTGAGATTCGGAAAAAACTTCTCGAAATGGACGTACTTGAAGCTGTGATTGGTCTTGGGTCGAATATTTTCTATGGAGCGTCACTAGCGGCCTGCGTGCTCATCTTCCGTGCCAATAAGTCGGATGAAAAAGAGAACAAAGTTTTGTTTATTGATGCTTCGGATCAGGTTCGTATCGGGCGGGCTCAAAACTATCTTGACCACGAACACGTTGAAAGAATCTATCGCTGGTATATCGATTTCAAAGATGTTAATAATCATGTGAAAGTAGCGACATTGAAAGATATTAAGGCGAATGATTTTAACCTCAATATCCCGCTCTATGTCGAAAAGCAAATAGAGAACAATCTTCCGACCATAGAAGAAGCATCGAGAGATTTGCAAGAGTCGCTCAAGGCGACATGGAAGTCGGAAGAAAAGCTCAAAGGACTTCTGAAGGAATTTTCATTGCTCTAAAAAGTATGGCGATTAAACTGCAAAATTTGGAAAAATATCTCTGGGGAGCAGCAACGCTTCTGCGAGGGGTTATTGATGCTGGTGATTACAAACAGTATATTTTCCCTTTACTTTTCTTCAAACGCATTTGTGATGTCTACGATGAAGAGCAAGAAATAGCAATTAAGGAAACCGGCGGTGACTTCCCTGAAAACCACCGTTTTCAGATTCCCAAAGGCGCCCACTGGAAAGACGTTCGACAAGTGACAGTCAATGTTGGTCAGGCACTTCAAACAGCGCTTCGTAAAATTGAAAAAGCCAATCAAGATAAACTTTATGGTATCTTCGGCGATGCTTCATGGACCAACAAAGATCGACTTTCCGATGAAACGCTGACCAATCTTCTGGAACATTTTTCCGAAGAAAACTTGAGTATTGCTAATGTGCCCAACGATGAATTGGGTGTGGCATATGAGTTTCTGATCAAGAAATTTGCTGATGATAGTGGGCACACGGCTGCTGAATTCTATACCAACCGCACAGTTGTTCATTTGATGACACTCATCATGGATCCCAAGCCAGGAGAGAGCGTTTATGACCCGACCTGCGGATCAGGAGGATTGCTCCTCAACTGCGTCAACCATCTCAAGGAGCGAAGTAAAGAATATCGCACGCTCAAACTCTACGGACAGGAGCTGAATCTCATGACGTCCTCTATTGCTCGGATGAACATGTTTCTTCATGGAATTGAGGACTTTCAGATTGTTCGAGGTGATACGCTTGCTGATCCGAAATTCATTGAGAACGACAGACTCAAAACCTTCAATATTATTCTTGCTAATCCGCCGTACTCTATAAAGCGGTGGAATCGCGAAGCGTGGATGAATGATCCGTATGGCCGAAACATGTACGGAACACCGCCGCAAGGATGTGCGGATTATGCTTTCCAGCAGCATATTTTGAAAAGTCTTGACCCGAAGAATGGTCGCAGTATCGTGCTTTGGCCTCATGGCGTGCTGTTCCGTGATTCCGAAAAATTATTTCGCGAGAAGATGCTTCAGGATGATGTCGTGGAAGCGGTGATTGGTCTTGGCCCGAATCTTTTTTACAATTCCCCGATGGAAGCCTGTCTTTTGGTAACCAATCTTAACAAACCGAAGGCGCGAAAAGGAAAAGTTTTGTTTATAAATGCAGTGAACGAAGTAACACGGGAAAACGCGAATTCTTTCCTTGAAGAGAATCACGTTCAGAAAATTTATGAGGCATATAAAAGCTTCGAAGATATTGAAGGCTTTGCGCGCGTTTTAACCAATAAAGAACTTTTGGGAAATAACTCGAATCTCAATATTTCGCTCTATATTTCAACAAATGGAAATAATTCTGATTCAAAGAATCTTTCCGAAGTGGTATCTGAATGGGTTGAAGGGAGCGAAGAGTTGAAAAAGAGCACGAAAGAATTATTCAAGGTGATTTTATGAAACCAGTTAAATTGATCAAAAATTTGGAAAATCTGGACAAATCCACATGGGATGTGGTGCGGTTTGGTGACGTTGTGAGAGAAGTGAAAGACGTTTCTCGAGATCCAGTTTCTGAAGGAATTGAGAGAATAATTGGTCTCGAACATCTTAATCCTTTGGATATTCATATCCGAACCTGGGGAGATACCACTAATGGAACAACTTTTACCAAGAGATTTAGCAAGGGGCAGGTTTTATTTGGGCGAAGACGCGCTTATCAAAAGAAGGCAGTTCTAGCTGATTTTGATGGTATTTGTTCGGGAGACATCATTGTGATGGAGGCTATCAAAGAAAGACTTGATTCCGGGTTATTACCATTCTTGGTTCATGGTGACGGTTTTTATAATTGGGCGGTGAGTACTTCTGCGGGGTCACTTTCGCCACGTACGAAATTCAAGAGTCTTGCTGAATATGAATTTCGTCTTCCTCC
>CAZHUT010000049.1:0-4190 GCA_964535545.1 uncultured Candidatus Saccharibacteria bacterium
TTTCGCCACGTACGAAATTCAAGAGTCTTGCTGAATATGAATTTCGTCTTCCTCCAATGGACGTGCAGAAAAAGCTTGCCGAGCTTCTTTGGGCGGTGGATGAAGCAGAAGAAAAGTACTTGGAGTCAAAAGATCGAACTGCTTCTCTGAGAAAGGCAATTTTTGACGAACTTACGAGTAAAAAATCATATTTGAAATGCCTTGGTGATTGTTTATTACTTTCCAAGACAAAAAGCGTGCCACCACATAACGAAGAAAGATACATTGGTCTTGAACATGTAGATTCAGGTGTTTTTTCTACTGACAAATTCGTAATCTCGAAAAATGTTGCTTCAGTGTGCAATGTTTTCAAAAAAGGTCATCTGCTTTATAGTAAACTTCGTCCAAATCTGGATAAGGCTGTTATCGCGACATTCGATGGAGTTTGTACGACAGAGTTGCTTGTGTATGGGGCTAAGAAGGATATTAGTCTAGAATATATTTTGCATCATTTGCATTCTGATAAATTTGTTGCGTACGCTTTTTCAAAAGGATTTGGTACGAAAATGCCGAGAATTTCGCATAAAATTCTTTCTGATTTTAAAATTTACGCACCGAGTCATAAAGAGCAACTTTCCATTTTGAATAAACTTACAAAATTGCGAGAAACGGAAATGAGTTTGTCGAAATCGTTTCATTCAACCAGGAAGCTGCGTGACAATTTAATCAACTCTATTTTCTAAATCTATGGCATTTAATGAACAAAACACGACTGAACATTTTGTCTTGCATGAACTGACCGGGGCAAGCTTGGAGGATCTCAAAAATCCGAACTATCGCGCGCCTGATGAGGCTCTTTTGGCTGGTTCCGGAAAATGGCAATATGTTCCGGCAGCACAACTGAAGCGTGAAGTCACAGACATTATCGTTGAGCCACTTTTCAAAGACGCTCTTATTCGACTCAATCCGGAGATTGCCGAGGATCCAAACAAAGCTGATGAGGTAATCTATAGACTCCGAGCTATTTTGCTTTCTGTTCAGCATTCCGGACTCGTGCGGGCCAATGAAGAATTTTCCGCATGGCTCAAAGGCGAAAAGACAATGCCATTTGGTGAAAACAACCAGCACACCTCCGTTCGACTGATCGATTTCGAGCATCCGGAGAACAATTCTTTCATCGCAACCAATCAATATGCTGTCCGAGCCGCTGTTGAAAAGCGCCCGGATATGGTTCTGTTGGTTAATGGTATCCCGCTCGTGGTTGGCGAATTCAAAACGCCGGTACGTCCGGCGATCTCGTGGCTGGATGGTGCGATAGATATTCATGATGATTATGAAAACACTATTTCGCAATTGTTTGTGCCGAATGTGTTTTCGTTTGCAACCGAAGGAAAAACCTTTCGTTATGGTTCAGTTCGGATGCCACTTGAGCTCTGGGGCCCGTGGCGTAGTGTTGGCGCCCATTCGGGACTAACTGAAATAAAACAAGCGCTTTCTGGTTTACTCTCGCCATCTGTAATTTTGGATATCCTTGAAAATTTCACATTGTTCGCTACGGATAAGCGCAAACAGCGTATCAAAATCATTGCCAGGTTTCAGCAATACGAAGGCGCAAATCTGATCGTGAAGCGCGTCAAGGAAGGTCGAGTAAAGAAAGGCCTTATTTGGCATTTCCAGGGATCGGGAAAATCCTTTCTGATGGTATTTGCCGCACAAAAGCTTCGCCGTTCTCAGGAATTGAAAAGCCCGACCGTGCTTATTATCGTGGACCGTGAAGATTTGGACACGCAAATCAACGGGACATTTAATGCGAGTGACATTCCCAACGTCGTTCCGACAAACAGCCGAGCAGAACTTCAGGATTTGCTGAGCAAAGACACCAGGAAAATCATCATCACAACTATTTTCAAGTTTGCGGAGGCTGATGGCATACTGAATGATCGGGAAAATATTATCGCGCTCGTTGATGAAGCGCATCGCACGCAGGAAGGAGATCTCGGTCGTAAAATGCGAGCCGCTTTGCCGAATGCATTTTTGTTCGGTCTTACGGGAACGCCGATTAATAAAGCGGAGCGCAATACTTTTTGGGCGTTCGGTGCCGATGAAGATGAGGGTGGATATATGACTCGGTATTCATTCCAAGATTCTCTTCGGGACAATGCAACGCTCCCACTTCATTTTGAACCGCGTCTTTTGGATATTCATGTTGAGCGCGAGCTGATCGATGCCGAATTTGAATTGATGACTGGTGAATTTTCCGAAACAGATCGCGCGAACCTTGTCAGAAAGGCTGCAAAGATGTCGGCGTTTCTCAAGTCACCGGAGCGTGTGCGAATGATTGTTTCCGATATTGTGAAGCACTTCAATGAAAAGGTTGATCCGTATGGTTTCAAAGCGCTTATTGTAACACCGGATCGTTTTGCTTGCGATCAGTATAAAGAAGAAATAGATAAACTTCTGCCTGCGGAAGCGAGTGCGGTGGTAATTTCGACTGGCGGAAAAGGAGAAGCGGATTCAGTGCTCAAACAGAAATATGAGATGACGAAAGATACCCAAGAGAGACTACTTGATGATTTCCGTAACCCTGAACACCCGCTCAAGTTTTTGATCGTGACTGCTAAGTTGCTCACTGGTTTCGATGCGCCTATCTTGCAGTGCATGTATCTTGATAAATCTCTCAAGGATCATAATCTGCTTCAAGCTATTTGCCGAACAAACCGTGTATACAAAGACAAGGCGCATGGATTGGTGGTTGATTATTATGGTGTGTTTGATGATGTTGCCAAAGCGCTGGAATTTGATGACGCAAGCGTACGCAAAGTGATCACCAACATCAATGAGTTGAAAGCAAAATTCAAAGAAGCAGTTGATAAATGTCTCTCGCATTTTTACGGAATTGACCGCTCAGTCGGTGGGTATGAAGGTCTTTTGTTGGCGCAAGACTGTCTCAATACGGATGAAAAGCGCGATGCGTTCGCGTCGGATTTTGATGGTCTCGCGCATATGTGGGAAACGCTTTCTCCTGATCCGATTCTTGATACATTTCAGAAAGATTACACGTGGCTTTCGCAGGTGTATGAGTCGGTTCGTCCGGCTTCAAGTGACACCGGAAGGCTTCTCTGGCATGCGCTTGGTGCGCAAACAATGAAACTGATCCACGAACATATCCAGGTGGATAAAGTGAATGATAATCTCGAAAAGATTGTCTTGGATGCGGAAGTGATTGAGGACTTGATGCAAAAGGCTGACAAGAAAAAGACAGTAACGATTATTGTCGAATTGGGAAAGCGCCTTGCGAAACATCAGCATGATCCTCGATTTGTTGAGCTTGGAAAACGGCTAGAAGAACTTCGAGATAAGGCAGAGCGTGGCCTGATAAATAGCGTCGAGTTTTTGAAACAGTTGATTGAAATTGCGAAAGAGACAGTCGCTGCGGAGAAAGAGGTTGCGACTCCAGAGGATCGAGATGTTGCCAAATCAGCTTTGACAGAACTCTTCCTTGAAATGAAGACTGATAAAACTCCGGCAATCGTAGAAAGAATTGTGAGCGACATCGACGAGATTGTGAAAATTGTCCGCTTCCAAGGGTGGCAGAGTACGGCCGCAGGGGAACGTGAAGTTAAGCAAGCACTCCGAAAAACCTTGTTTAAATATGCGCTGCACAAAGAAGATGCTCTCTTCGATCGCGCGTATGAGTATATCCGACAGTATTACTAATTGATTGAAATCGTCTGATTCTGGAGTGTGAGTTTCGTTTTGAGACAGGACAGTATCTCGCGCTTTTCTTCTTTCGTGCCTTCCCGGAGGACATATTTGGCGTAATCTCGGAAATCAACTTTTGGTAATTTGGCTTCAGGAGATTTTCTTTTGAGAATGTCTTCTGTCAGTTTTCGATACCTGGCGATTTCTCTTTGAAGTTTCTCTTTCGCTTCGACGGATTTGATTGGTACTTCTTTGACGATCGTGATGAGCTGATCGAGCAGGTCTTCTTCCCTGACATACGGTTCTTTACAGGAGAGATTCCGTGATCTTGTGCAGTGGTAATACACGTATCGCAGAACTTTTCCATTCTTGAGCCGCTTGAACTTTTCTTCAGCGGTCACGCCCGATCCGCATGCGCCACATTTGAGGATTTTCGTGAATTCGAATTCTTTGGTCCCGGGTTTGGATTTCGGAGCGACAGTGAGTTGGATTTGAACTTCGTCGAAGAT
>CAZHUT010000050.1:0-4173 GCA_964535545.1 uncultured Candidatus Saccharibacteria bacterium
TCAAATGTATCACCAATTGCAGTACCGAGCGCAACAACAAGGTTCTTGATCTGTTCAGACGCAAGCATGCGGTCAAGACGAGCACGTTCAATGTTCAAGATCTTACCTCGAAGCGGTAGAATTGCCTGTGTGCGGCGATCGCGACCAGTCTTTGCAGTACCGCCCGCTGAGTCTCCTTCCACAATAAAGAGCTCAGATTCTTCGGCGCTCTTTGACTGACAGTCAGCAAGTTTGCCAGGAAGCGTCATGCCTTCGAGTGCACCTTTACGAAGGATAGAATCTTTTGCAGCTTTAGCGGCCTTGCGAGCGCGAACAGCAAGGATAGCCTTGCTGATGATCGCTTTTGCCTGATCTGGATTTTCTTCAAGGAAAGCAGCAAATGCGTCGGCAAACACCGTCGCAACGGCACTCTGTGCTTCCATTGAGCCCAGTTTAGCTTTCGTTTGGCCTTCGAATTGGATTTCCTGAAGCTTGACCGAGATAACTGCGGTCAAGCCTTCGAGGACGTCTTCACCGGTAAAGCCGCCGTCTGATTCTTTGATCAAATTGTTTTTCTTGCCGTAGGTGTTCAAGAGACGCGTAAGCGCAGTCTTGAAACCAGTAACATGCGTACCGCCTTCTGGGTTGTAGATGTTGTTGGCGAACGGAACGATCTTTGTTTCGATTTCATCCGTATACTGCAAAGCAACTTCGACGCCGACATTGTCCTGTTCCTTTTCAACATAGAAAACAGTTTCCTGAATCGTCTTGTAGCCATTGTTGTAATACTTCACCAATGACATCAAGCCACCTTCGAAATAGAATGAGTGTGATGGAACTTCGAGACCGAGATCTGCAAACCAGAATGTATCATCGAGAGAAAACTTTTTGTTGAAAAGCGTATCGGCATCCATCTCACGAGCATCAATGATGGTGATCTTCAATCCCTTCACGAGATACGCCTGCTGGCGCAAATGGTTGACCACGGTGTTCCAAGAAAACTTTACGCCTTCCTTGAAGATCTCCGGATCTGGAGAAAATGTAATGATGGTACCGTGAAGTTTTGATGAACCAACTTTCTTTACTGCAGCCTTTTTCTTACCCTGAGCATACTCCTGCATGAATTTCGCACCATCATGGTGGACTTCAGCTTTTGTATAGATTGAAAGGGCGTTTACGACAGAAGCACCCACACCGTGCAAACCTCCGGACACTTTATAGCCAGAACCTTCGCCGCCGAACTTGCCTCCGGCATGGAGTGTGGTCATTACAGTTTCGAGGGCAGAAACTTTAGTCTTTGGGTGAACGTCAGTCGGAATACCACGGCCGTTATCCACGACACGAATGAAGTTGTCAGGAAGAAGCGTAACTTCAATGCGGTTCGCATGTCCTCCCATCGCTTCGTCGCGAGAGTTATCGAAAATTTCCCAGATCAAATGGTGCAGACCATCCGGACCAGTTGAACCGATGTACATACCCGGGCGCTTTCGGACAGGTTCAAGTCCTTCGAGCACTTGAATTTGCTCGGCACCGTATTTTGTTTTTTCGTCTTTTGCCATGGAATTTAAATAAAAAAACCTCGCGGAATTTGTTAACTTTTACCTCAAAAGTATAGCATATTCCGAACGCAAAAACCAGCTTGGAAAGCTGGTTTTTGGCTTGAAAAATAAGGCTAATTTGACGATTGCGTATCCCCTGTTTGAGTTGTTTCAGGAGTACTGGTTTCAGTCGTGTTCTGATCGGTTTCTAGTGTTGGAGTACCGGTATCCGCAGGTGTTACATCAGTAGTTGTTGCTGGATTTGAATCACTTTCTGGGGTTGTTTCTGTAGCAGTAGTGTCAGAATTTTCAGTCGATGGTGTTGGATTATTTCCCCCACTTTGATCAGGGCCGACATTCACGACAGAATTATACTCTCCACATTCTCCCGGATTTGTTACCACGCTGCCGCTGGCAATCGTCACACAGTATGGTTGTTGTGTCACCGTATCATACATGGTGATACCTGTTGGTTTTGCAGGCGAACCAAGAACCAAACTCTTCACACGGAGAATCATATTTGAGAGTTGACCGCTCAGTGACGAAGTGCCGTTAATCATGCTTTCAAGTGAAGTAACTTTTACGTTCAATTCGCGGATTGCCTGTGTCAGGATCGGTGTCATGCCGCCATATGAAACTGCGAGCAATCCATTTGGCGAAGTGCTTACGACTTCTGGAAAATAGTTTTTGAGATCTTGAGCGATGAAACCGATTGCCTCAGGATCATCTGGGAAATTCTTCCATTTATATTTTACTGTCCGAACCTTAGTCAAAGTATCGAGAACTCCGTTGTTTAAATCAATAATATTTGTTTTGAGTGATTCATCTGATGAACATGATGGACTAGGAATAGTAACAGTGAGTGTACAAGTATTGCCGTTTCCTTGGAGTACCAGGGTATTAATTGGAAAATTCTGGGAACCAATCATAAGTTGATTTGCCGCAGAGTTGTACGCGTTAGTACCGAGCGCAATACTATCTTGATAACCAGCATTGCCAGTATTCGATCCAATCAGAATCGAAGTAGTTCCCTTTGTAACTGAGACAACCTGCGCTGTCGCCCCGCTGTCCATATCCGTAATTATTTCGCCTGGAACGTATCCAGGATTAATTTCATCCGAAACAAAGGACGAACCAGTATCAGAAATTATATATGAACTATATGTAGAAAGATTACCCACAATATGATCTGATGCGGCAAATGTTCCACCAGTAAGATTAGTATAGGAAACGACAGATCCCTGGTTATTCAGGTTTATACCACCACCCGCACTTGTACCGATCAATATTGATTGATACCCATTCAGAGTCCCGTCTGCTGCCGACGAACCGAGAGCAGCTACTCGCGTCATATTTACAGTTGAGTCTCCAGCAGAATCACCTAAAAATATTGATCCAAAAATATCCGTAGACCCTGAACCAGGAGCATTAGCACCAATGAATGTTGAGGCATCTATATTGACTGCATCTTTAATTGCCCCATTACCAATCACAACCAGATTTTTTGTATTAAATGTATCTGTAGCAGCGGTGTCTCCAATAACAATAGAGGCTCCAAGCACGGGGGCACTAAAATCAGTTGGTGAATACACGGAATTCGTTCCTGCCATAAATCCGATAATAGTTGTGCCAAGCGCTGTATTTGCTTTATACCCTGCCCCAGTACCGATGAATGTTGACTGAACAGCCTGTGATGCGCCGAAGCCTGCCTGCGCACCCATGAAGACGCTTCCGCCGCCAATACCATATGGATTGCCAGATCCAGCCATGAAATTTACATCGCCAAGCTCGTTATAGCCTGCCTGATAACCGGCAAAAACTGAACTATCTGCGCCTACGGCACCGACACCTCCCAGACCAGCACCTGCTTCTTGACCCATGAAGTTTGAATTATTCGCATTCGTTGCCCCGTAACCTGCCTTGTATCCAAAGAAGTTTGAACTCGCTGCATTCAGTGCATTATAGCCCGCCTCCGCACCAAGGAAATTTGAATGATCCGAACCAGACGCACCAAATCCTGCATGGTCGCCGAAGTATGTTGAAAATGCACCATTCACCGCATCTTCACCAGAAGAGTTTCCGAAGAAGTTAGAATTGTTTGCTGCAGTTGCACCACAACCAGCGCGGTATCCGAAGAAGTTTGCATTGTCTGCATCAGTTGCATTACATCCGGCAAGTTGCCCGAAGAAGTTTGAGTGATCTGCGTTAGTTGCATTCAAGCCTGCGCCCGTGCCGATAAAGTTTGAGTAGTCAGCGTTATCTGCGTTATCTCCGGCGCCGATACCGATGAATACCGTGTTGTCAGTTGAACCGCCGTTTTGGCCGGCTCCGTTACCCATCCAAGTATAAGTATTTGATGTTGTTACAAAATATGGAGTAACTACGCAGTTTGCTGACTGTGGCGCGCAACCCGGATCTAGAATTGAATCATTGCCGGACAAATAGCCGCCTGTTGGTGGCGGAGTGCCGTCTGGGAGTTGAGCGGCGAAGACAACAAAACCGTATCCGATAATCGAAAGGAGTGTAATCGAAAAACTGAGTAGTTTTTTATTGCCGAAACGGAAAGACATGTGCTTCACATTATACCAAACTAACTCTCTCCCACCAAGATAAAATCCCCATAATTGGGGATTTTATTGAGCTTCTTGATTTGTGC
>CAZHUT010000051.1:0-3813 GCA_964535545.1 uncultured Candidatus Saccharibacteria bacterium
TGATGAAGAGCTTGCGTGACTCAACAAGAGTCAGCAAGTGTTCAAGCGGTCCTTCAAAGGTGCCAGATTTTACCAGGTAGGTTTTGCCTGTCTGTGGTGTCACAGTATCCATAAATACCTCGATATTCTAGCATAATTCATGATTATGTTATCCCCTTTTCCGCCTATTGACTTACCTGGGCCTCAGATGTTATAAAAAATTCATGGTTACGAAAATTACAAATGCACAGAATCGTCGTCGGGGAACCCATTCACGTGAGGTTGCCTTAGAGCGTTTGTAATTTTTTCTCAAAATTCTACGAATCTTCCAAAGCGGCCTCAATGGGCCGTATTTTTCTTTAACAATTAAAAACAAAAACATGAAAAAGAAACTGGTTGTCATTGGAGCAGGACCCAAGGCGTTGAACATCCTCGCAAAATGTGAGGCATTGAAAAAAAACGGATGGAAAGTCCCAGAAATTGTAGTGATAGAAAAATCGGAAGTCGGTGCGTACTGGACAGGTAAACACGGCTATACCGATGGGAATGGAATATTGGGCAGTCCCCCGTTCAAAACCTTTGATTACCCCGCCTCTTCAATTTTCGGAGCATCAGTTGCCCAGGAAATGAAGAAATACTCGTTTTCAAATTACCTCATCTCTCATAACAAATTTGAAAAATGGGTTGATAGCGGTACGCCGTGGATTAATCATGCTGAATTTGCTCAGTACCTTAAATGGATTGGAAAACACTTTGCTGACCACATCCTATATGGGAATGTAACGAACATCAGCCACCGTGGTAGGAAGTGGTTGATTACATATGAAACGAATGGAGAAACAAAATCAATCCTGGCTGACGGACTTGTGCCGACCGGTCCGGGAGAAACTAAAAATCCGTTCGGAATTGATATCGATCATATGTCGGTATTTGAAGGCAAATTTTGGTGGAACCATAAAGAGGCCTTTGAAAACTACCAGGGTAACATTGCCCTGATTGGTGGAGGAATTGCTGCTGGGTCAATTTTTGAAACACTGGCACCGAAACTGGCTGAAGGTTCAAAGATTGATTGGTTTACCCAACGCGGCCTGTTTACCCGAAGTGAAAATTTCGCCAATAACCAACGCTTCTCACATCCTGACCTCTGGCAGCAGATTCCGCTTGAGGCCCGGAAAAGATTCATGAAATCAACCGATCGTGGTTCTATTGATCCGGCAACGCATCTGGTAATGCAAAAACACCACGTTTCATTTCAGGAAGTAATTTCGGAGATTTATCGTGTGGACAGGAAAAACGGCAAAATACAAATTTTGTTTGCAGATGGAATACAAGACAAAATACGAATGTATGACAGAGTTATCATCTGTACCGGATTTAACACAAAAAGTATCTTCAATATTTTTTCTCCGGATATGCGGCAAATACTTCCCTTAAACTCCTTGGAAAATAAAATTCTTCCCGATCTGTCGCTTGAACACTGGACGCCGAAACTGCAATTACCGATGCTGTCGTATATCAAAGTGGCTTTAGGTATTGCGACGCTGGGCAGCCCATCTGCGATGTCAGACCGTGTATTATCAACCTGGGTAGAAAAGCCAAATGAAGTTACGGCAAACCAACCCGCCGGCCTCGAAGTACGCCAAGGATTGGGCAAAGGTGATTCACTGTTTGCGTTACAACGTTTCAAAAAAAGTGAAGTGGTGGTGCAGGGTTTTCCAGTTACTTTTTCTCTTAGTAGAACGCAAACATCAGTTCAGATAGGCATAGATATGCATATGGAACCTTCCCATTGGTTTGTGAAGGCGAACCATTCATGCAACCCTAACTGCGGTATTGTGGCGAACGATCTCGGCGGCTATTCTTTGGTGGCGTTACGCGATATTTCTTCCAAAGAGGAAATTACCTGGGACTATGCGACAACCGAATGGGAATCCATTGCACTGCAAAACAAAAAATGTTTATGCGGCGAACCCGATTGCCGCGGCATTATTGGAGGATATAAAAAATTATCACCCGCATTGCGTGACAAGTACAAGAATTTTCACGCTCCGTATTTAGAACTCTATTTGTAAATTTAAAAACCATTGGGCAATTTTGCTTAATGGTTTTTTTATAAAACAAAACCCCTTTTACCGGGGTTCTGTGGCGAAATGACTATGTGAACTATTTGATTGCTGAGATTTTCACCTGAGCGTATGGCTGCTTGTGGCCATTTTTCTTGAAGTATCGTGATTTCTGCTTGTAGCGGATGACAGTCACTTTCTGAGCACGGCCAGCTTTTTCGAATACTGCTTCAACTTTAGCGCCGTCAATGTATGGAGCACCAATAGAAGTATCAGAACCGTTGTCAACGAGAAGTACCTTGTCGAAAACGACCTTGTCGCCTGGTGCGAAATCGCCCTTAAGCTTCTCAATCTTGATTGAGTCGCCGACAGAGACCTTATATTGCTTGCCGCCTGTGTGTATTACTGCAAATTCCATAACGTTGGCAATACTAGCCTATTTTGTGGATAAAGTCAAATGAATCACGCTAGGGATTCACCTCGAGCGGCGTGGTAGGTCCAATTATCCCCTTCAGGCTCGAGGCTGGCCTAGTTTATTCTTAACCTGCTTGTTAAAATGGCCACATATATATGTTCAAACACTTTCTTGCCAAAACTGGCACGTACTGGAAAAAACTTGGTCCTGGACTGGTTACCGGCGCGGCCGATGATGATCCTTCGGGTATTGCGACGTACTCTCAAATTGGCGCCGGCTACGGATTCAAGTATCTCTGGCTCTCCATTTTCAGCTTCCCGCTCATGTCCATTGTTCAGGAAATGTGTGCGCGCATTGCATTGGTGACTGGAAGAGGTTTGGCTACAAATATCAAGCAGCATTACTCAAAACGGACATTGCATGTTGTTATTCTGCTTCTTTTTCTTGCAAACACATTCAACATTGGCGCGGACCTGGGAGCGATGGCTCAAGCCGTGCGCTTGATTATTCCAGTCCCGGCAATGCTTACTATGATTGTGATCGGATTCATTATTATTGTTTCTGAAATTTTCCTTTCATACCAGAAATACGCCAAGTATCTAAAGTGGGTTACCTTGGCACTCCTTACTTATGTTGCTACGATCTTCTTTGTCCACCTTCCTGCCGGTGAAATCCTCCGCGGAACTTTTTTGCCGACAATCTTTTTCTCAAAAGACACGCTGCTTATTATTACAGCCGTACTTGGTACAACCATTTCCCCATATCTTTTTTTCTGGCAGACGTCCCAGGAAGTTGAAGAACAGATTCTTGAAGGTAAAGTGACCGTTGCTGCCCGTCACGGAACTAATGATCAGGAAGTAAAAGATATGCGCGCCGATGTCTGGGTTGGAATGTTTTTCTCAAACTTTGTGATGTTCTGTATTATTGCTGTCTGTGCCGCAACGCTGCACGCAAATGGAATCACAACTATTGATAGCGCTGCCCAGGCAGCCAATGCCCTCCGCCCGTTTGCTGGCAATGCCGCATATATTTTGTTTGCTCTCGGAATTATCGGTACCGGCTTTCTGGCGATTCCAGTTTTGGCCGGTTCAACTTCATACGCCGTCGCTGAAAGTTTCGGCTGGAAAGAAGGTTTGTATCGCAAATGGTTTCAAGCTCGCGCATTTTACGGAGCAATCGTCATTTCTATCGGCTGCGGACTGCTGATAAATTTCCTCGGCATTGATCCGATCAAGACGCTGATCTATTCAGCAGTATTGAACGGTTTGATTGCGCCTGTTGTCATTTACTATATCGTGCATCTCGCAAGCAATGGACATGTCATGGGCGAATTCAAGAATCGAACATGGTATACCT
>CAZHUT010000052.1:0-3523 GCA_964535545.1 uncultured Candidatus Saccharibacteria bacterium
TTTTTTGCGCCACCCTCTCCCCAAGTGGTATACTTACTACATGCAGGAAGTTTTGCATGCAAATATTTTTTTCTTCATCACCGCAGTCGGGGTTGTGATCGTTACCATATTGCTGACAATATTGTTGGCATATGGGATCAAGCTTGTCCGAAATCTTTCGGAAATTTCCCGCGAAGTGAAGGAGGAAGCGCATGAGTACGTTGATGCATCAAAGACCTTTCGCGAGAAAGTTGCTGATCATCCGATCGTCAGAATGTTCGCAGGCAAAAAGCATGCTCGCAAGTCAAAGCGGGATTAAGTAATAAATTTGTAAACTATATGGCAACAAAAAAAATGGGTACAGGTACAAAAGTTGCGATTGGCGCAGGTCTTGCAGCGCTCGCTGTTGCAGGTGCAGCAGGTGCGTATTATCTCTATGGTAAGGATGGCGCGAAGAACCGCAAGAAAATCAAGACATGGGCAATCCGAGCTAAGGCAGATATTATCGACAAGCTTGAAAAGGCAAAAGTTGTTTCAGAAGACAATTATCATATGATTGTTGACGGTGCACTCACTAAGTATGCAAAGATGAAAAATGTCGCTCCGGAAGAATTGGCAGCGCTCTCAAAAGAATTGAAGTCACACTGGAAGAGCATCAAGGCTGAGCTTACTCCGAAAGTGAAGAAAGCGGTTAAGAAGATGAAGAAAGCAGCTAAATAAGAATTATAAAAAAGAGCGGCGCGCATAATGCGCGCCGCTCTTTTTTGTTTTCCTGAAATTTATTTAACTACTGCAACCGTTAGCATATCCGGATTCGGGTCCCCCTTCGCATTGTCTTCAGTAAAGACGAGCGTGAGTGGTCCAGAATAATTTGGATTACTCAGCGCTGTAATGCTTGCTGAATATGGCGTTGCATTTGCTGTCATCCAATCTGCAGTTGTGGTGACTGGAGCTGAAGCCAAGACATTTCCACTGCCATCTTTGACTTCCACTCCCCCTGCCTGAGCCTCAAACACTCCCCATGAACAGCCGAGTGATGTCATCTGAGTATTGTCGACAGTAGCATTGATGGTGAGCGGGAATGTAACAGTACCGCCGGGCAACGGACTATTAATAGTCATGCCGCAGTGACTAACTGCAACCTGCTGCCCTCCTCCCTGCTGGTCGTTATTTGTTGGAGCAACAACTTTGTTTTTATTGATCGCGTATACGCCAAGCGCTACAACAATCACTATGAGAATTCCAATTAATGCGTTTTTCATAATGGTTATACTTACCTGCTAATACGTTCAGTATACCACCATTGACATACCATGTGCATAAAGGTAACGTGAAGAAAACTCCCTATATATGAAAATAAGAACAATGCCTTTACGGATATTTATTCTCTTCTCCGGAGGAGCAAGTTTAGCAAAATGGCTTAAAAAACAAATAGCACGGTACGGTACCGAATATGTTTTTGTTGGCGCTTTTACAAACAAGAAAGCTGCTTCTGGCCGTGAGTTTTTCGCAGAAGAAAATATTCCAGTTTGTTATCTGGGATATAAAAAGTTTTGCGAAGAAAATAAACTGGACCCTGAAGCTACGGAATCAAACGACCAATACTTCAGCGAAATAGCTGCTTTGGCTAAACTGCACAATGCCGATTTGATTCTCTGTGCAGGTTTTATGAAAATTATTCCCGTTTCGTTTATTGCCCGCTTCCCTAACCGGATACTCAATGTGCACCCCGCAGACCTTTCAAAGGAAGAAAGGGGTATGCGTCTCTACACCGGAGCAAACGCAGTTGAGAAAGCATACAACGCTGGCGAGAAAATAATGAACTCTACGATTCATTATGTAACACCGGAAGTAGATGGAGGGCCGATTGTTGCTATCTCTCCTGACCATATAACTGACTTCACAATTTCCTGGCAAGAAAATCAGGATATTATGAAAGATGCATGTGATGGTCCGGCTGGAGCAAAAGCATTACATAAAATATTTGTTGACGATGAACAACTTGGAATTACCGAACTTTGGGAACGGTGGCTTCAATAAAATAAAGTGGTGTGTGATGGGTAGTACCTGTCTTGCGCGAAAGTGCAGGGCAGGTTTTTTATTTCTCACTCTCCCAAAGTTTTTTGAATACTTCGCGCATATTGTGTGCCAGAACGGCATCATGAATTTCAACCAGGTAGAATGGCCCCTCCCCTGTTACGACGAGAATGATGTAGTCACCGCAAATCCACTGCGTGCCGGTGAAGTGATTCTCTCCTTTCCAGAATTTTATGTTTCGCTGACCCGGGTACTTCCCCTTCATTGTCTCCTCGACATCGGATTGATTGGTGAACAGTTTCAGTACAATTTCTTTCGGTGCGCGGTTCCATTCCCAATCGATGACATGACGGAAATACTGCACATATGTGTGATCCTGAAAACCCCAGTATGTTTTGTCATGCGCCATCATGCTCTCATGCCAGCGTGGAAGTGCTTCATACAAATATTGTTCGAGATCTGCTTCGTCTACAAATCTGATTTTTGGAATGGAAAATGTTTTTGATCGCGGAATACTTTTTAATACTCCCTGAAGTTCATGAATTGAACTTTCCTTTTCTTTCAACGCTTCGCGTTCTTTCGCAATAATCTTTTCCAATTCCTGCTCTCTTGCAGGTAAATAGTAGAGCGTCTTCCCTCCCAGGTCTTCGACAATTAGTCCCTTTTCTTGAAGTTCTTTGGCTGCGCTATATACAGTAGTGCGGTTGATCTTGGTCAGGCGTGAGACCTGAACTGGGGCAATTTTTCCTCGCTCGAGTATTAGTTTATAGATAATCTGCTCTTTATTGCCCAAACCGAGCTTTTCCAAGATCTTCTCCATAGGCTTAGTATATAAAAGTTGTTGAAAAATTGCCAACACTTTTTACTAAAATAAGGATAAAAGCTTATAAAATAAGAATAAATTCGACAAATTTACTTTGACAAAATTGGAACAGATTGTATGATAAATAAAAAACTCTTATGAAACTATCGAATATTTTCGAAGGACTAAAAATGGTTGGGGCCATACTGCTTCTTATTTTATACGGCTCTGCAACTCTAGGTTTGATGATGTTAGTTGGTCCGACTCTGTTCGCCGCCTTAATTCTAGGCCCAAAAGTATTGGACACTCTAGCCGCAATTGTCTCCCAGCAAGGTTTTCCTGACTGGTTTGTAATACTATTTGTTCTAATTGAAGCTACGATCTTTATTGCCCCAGTAATATACCTGGTACATGTATATGGGGAGTCACTTGTGGAATGGTGGTTTGGTTTATATGCCAAGATTGGCAATTTGGTTTAAATTTTCGGAGATGTTCCCGAATCTCCTCATTTTTCAGCCCACGAGCCTATACGAGCTTTCGCTGGTTGATTATGGGATAATAGAACTACAATATGAAACACATCATTGATGTAAGTACCAATGAACAGGTGCTTATAACCAAGGAAAGTCTTCCGCTCATGATTCATGGTCAGGATCGTTCGGGCGCATCATTCTTCACTATTTCTCTTGCCGCACAATTGCATGC
>CAZHUT010000053.1:0-3329 GCA_964535545.1 uncultured Candidatus Saccharibacteria bacterium
GCTTCCGATTACCCAAATAAGGCTGTCGTGAGCATACACAGACGACATCCAGCCAGGTGTCAACTCCTGATCCGAGAATGTTGTGTGTATCAGGGACTGGAATGGGTTGCCAATAATGAGGGATCCTTTGCCGGCCACTACCATCGTGCCGTTCTTGGAACTCATCGCCGCAACTTTTGTAAAGTTAGGGAATACACTGTCTATCCTAATGGTGGAAAGTTTGTGAATCGATTGTGGTGTTGTCAGCGTGTCCGGAAGGAAAAATAAAATTTCACGGCTAGCATCGGCAATATCCCCAGTTACGCACCAGGCGCCATCGGCAACAGAAACTGTTTTTGTTGCAGGACTTTGTGTGGTAGGAAATAAGCTTGGTTCCAGCACCCAGGTAGTATCACACAAAACCGCATAGCCCCAGGTGTCTAACATTACGCGTGGACTGCCATTAGCCGTTAAGGAGATATCGTTAGCTACCGGAGTGTATACCCACGGAAAGTGATATTCATCAAACACCCTTGTCCACTGTAAAGAATCAATATTAAACGCCCCAAAACCACCTTCACATATTGTCCAAATAAGGCGGCGAGGTTCGTCAAAAATCACTTTTGTAACAGCGGGATTAAGCGGAAGGGTCGTCCACCATGAAGAAGTTTGCAGTGAAAGCGGAGGAGGGAATGGTGCAGACCATGTCTCGGTCGCTGGTTGATAGACAACTAATCCCTGATCGCTCGCAATCCAGACATCGCCAGTTTGGGAATTTTGAACAAAGCCGTATACGTAGTTTCCGGCATCGTAGTGTTGTTCCCAAAGATACGAAACAGTGTTTTGGGCAAAAGTAGTGGTTACGCTAAAAAGTAAACCCAGTAAGATAAGGTAATAGTTCTTTCTTTGCATGTATATGTGTTTTTAAAGAGGTGAGTTGATTTTATATCATCAAAAATGGCTTCGGTCAAAGCAGGGTTTGCAAAGGTTGCATTTTTTGTCTTTTCTGGTATTATCCTCACCATGGTAGTTCGAATGAGACATACACGTGCGCATACGGCAAACCGCCGCTCGCACCACAAGGTAAAGGGTGCCGCTCTTTCTGTTGACTCAAAGACAGGCTCAACTCACCTCCGACACCGCGTCGACATGACAACAGGCATGTACCGTGGCAAGAAAGTGATTGACGTCGTCAAGAAAGTTGAAAAGAAGCAGGCAAAAGCAAAAGCTAAGTAACCAAGCTTTTGCTTTTCTTTTTATAGTTCTTTATAATATAGATAGTATTAACTAAGTTCTTTATTGTTCTTTATGGCAAACCGACATCTGTCACGTTCAGTGATTCTCCAAACCCTCTTCGAGTGGGATTTTAAAGGCAAACCCGATACGGAAATCGAGGAGATTTTGAAGCGCAACTCTGAAGAATTTGCGCCCGGTCTCGAAGATCTGCCATTCATGCAGACGCTTGCAGTGAACGTTGTTCGAAAGAAAGATCTGATCGATGAAATCATTGCCAAGGCTGCTCCAGAATGGCCAATCGACAAAATCAATGCAGTTGATCGAAATATTCTCCGCATGGGACTTGCTGAGCTTCTTTTTGGTGACCATAACGAAGTGCCGCCAAAAGTTTCTATCAACGAAGCGATTGAACTTGCAAAAACATTCGGCTCAGACAGTTCGTCACGATTTGTGAACGGCGTTTTGGGTGCGGTCTACAAGGAACTTGGCGAACCGGGCAAGGATCAGAAATCAAAGCGTCAGATGAAGGACGAGCCGATTGATATCACGAAGCTGCCGATTGAAAAGAAAGCTGGTGCCGTTGTCTATGCAATCGATAAAGGAGAAATATATCTCGCGCTTGTTCACGATGTGTTTGGTTACTGGACGCTTTCAAAGGGAAGTGTGGAAGAAGGCGAAACTGCAGAACAGGCTGCCGTTCGTGAAATCATGGAAGAAATGAGTCTCAAGATCAAAATCATCGAAAAACTCGGTGATGATGAATATGTTGCTTCACATCCACAGAAAGGCAAAGTCCGCAAACAGGTTGTCTTTTTCCTTGGCGAATCTGACTATGTTCCATGCAAACTTGAACAGACTTCAGGCGGTTTGGACGACTGTAAGTGGTTCACTCTGAAAGAGGTGACAACGCTTCGCATGTATGATAGTGTGACGGCATTGATCGCCAAGGCTATTCCGATCATTACAAACAAGAAGTAGCCAATTAACATTTAATCAATGGATAAAGAAGCAAGAGTATCTAGTGTATAGTCTTGTTCCTTTATTCTCGCTAACTATGATTGATTTCTCAGATTTCGAAAAAAAGGTAGGCGTGTCGTTCAAGGATAAAGAGCTCCTTCGACAGGCGTTTATTCACCGTTCATACATCAATGAAAATCCTGGCGTAAAGTTGTCACACAACGAGCGCTTAGAGTTTTTGGGCGATGCCGTGCTCGAGCTTGTAGTGACGGCGCATTTGTATCGCACCTACCAAGCAGCTCCGGAAGGGGAATTGACCGCATATCGTTCAGCGCTTGTGAACGCGGTGATTCTTTCCGATGTTGCTGCCGGGCTTGATATGAATGAATTCTTGCTTCTCTCAAAAGGCGAAGCAAAAGATGTGGGTAAGGCTCGCATGCACATTCTGGCAAACACGTTTGAATCATTTACTGGCGCCCTCTATCTCGATCAGGGATATGATGCTTGTGAAAAGTTCATTCGAACATTTTTGTTTCCAAAGCTTGAAGAGATTGTTAAAAAGAAATTATGGCGTGACCCGAAAAGTTTGGTTCAGGAAAAAGCGCAGGAATTTGTGCATGTTACTCCGTCATACAAAGTTACGGCAGAGAGTGGACCAGATCACGACAAGCATTTTACTATTGGCATTTACTTCGGCAATGAATTGATTGCGTCTGGAAAAGGCAAATCAAAGCAGGAAGCAGAAACAAAAGCTGCAGAAGCAGCATTGGTTGCGAAGAAGTGGTTAGATTAGGATTAGATTCCTCGGAGAACGCTGTCGGTGTACTTTTCTCACTCCGCGTTGCTCCGCGAGAAAGAGCACACCTTCGCGCCCGAAGCTGCTCTCGTCCATAGAAGCAAAGACCGATACTCTTTACCGTAAGAGTATCGGTCTTTTGCCACATATGGTGTATTAGATGCTCAGGGCGCGAAGTGACACTTTCGGGCGCGGAGTTTACGGAGTCGACCAAAGTGTCACGGCAGCGCTCTCCGAGAACTGTAATCCAAATACCCACATATTTTCTTGGTTTTCACTCGTTTTCAATGTAAAATAGAAAAGTACTATGCTCATGTTGAAACGCCTCGAACTTTCAGGTTTCAAGTCTTTTGCGAAAAAG
>CAZHUT010000054.1:0-3275 GCA_964535545.1 uncultured Candidatus Saccharibacteria bacterium
ATTTCGATTTAGATTCCGGCAAGTCGGAGATTTTGTTAAAGACGTAGCTTGTCTCGGATTCCTCATCATATTTGAAATGCTGGCTGGCCTTGATAACGGCCTCAATATCGTCCACATTCTATTGAATGACGCCGAACACTCTTGAAGTCCAGACTGTTGGTAACTAGCCCTTCGCAAGGGTTTGAATGTAAGCTAAGATTCAAAATAATAGCAAAAAATGCTATTATTGTTCATGTACAGTTGAATATAGTCGCCTAACCCTTGGGTTTTTCTCAAGGTATGGTGCAAATACCGCTAAAGTGTAAAAACCTCCTCGTCAGGAGTCACTTTAGCGGTCATATCTGGAAACGGGTATGGGTTTGGTCGAAAGATCAAATCGCAACTGGCGGGGAGATTTTTGCAATCTCTCCAAACATTATTAGTTAACAAAACCGCTAAAGTGCATATGAATAATGAAAACAACGAGGCTGTTAAATCAGTCTCAGCAGGATCAATCGTACTCTGGCTTCTCGGTGTACTTACGATCATCGTAGGTCTTGCCGGAGGGTACGTCGCCGTCATCATCGCCGGTGTCATTTTATTACCAATCACCAATACGCTCAGTAAGAAGTACCTGAAGTTTAACTTTTCGGGCATGGCACGATTCGTCATCGCCGTCATCCTCATCATCGGAGGAACAATCGTGTCAGGTTCAGTAGACCAAGCTCGCCAAGCAATAGACGCTCAATCGGGTGGAAGTGAAGCCGCTCAGCAAGAAGAGGTCTTTACGGAAATCTATTCCCTCAAAGGCAAGGGCAACCAAGATTCCGAGTCATTTAACATTACTGGTAAGAAAGTACGCGTCACTGCAACTACTACCGGTGGTTCCTCAATCGGTACGTTCTCTGGCGTGAGCCTTGAGAAAGAAGATGGTGGCTACACTGGTCCCGGTCTTTCCATCTCGACCGACGGATACGAACAAGGTCATGGTCAAACAACCTACCGCAGTCTCACTCCCGGTCGCTATTACATCCAAGTTATCAGCGGCGTGAATTGGGAGGTTACGGTTGAGCAGGTCAACTAGCTATGAAAATCCAACTACCAGGATTCGTTGAGCGGTACTTCAAGAAACGGGATGGACTCAAGAAGTATCAGAACTCAATCACATCCTTTCTTGCTGACAGCGAATTGTCAGTCGAAGAGACGGATAAACTTGCCGAGCTTCAAAAAGAGTTCGGTTTGTCTGCTGATGATGTTCAAAGCATTCACAAAACTTCAGTCGCTTCGGTGTTCACCAATATTGGTTCCGACAAGCGAATTACTGACGATGAGAAGGACAAGCTTGAGAAATTACTCAACCATTTCAATCTCACCAAGGCTGACATCGCCTTCAACCAAGACAACTTCAACAAGTACTACACGCTCGCACTTGTAGACAAAGGCGTGTTGCCGACCATCGACAACGCGCAAGCCGAGGTGAACATTGTGTTTAAAGAAGATGAAATACTTCACTGGGCGGTTGCTGGAAGTCTTATGAAGCGCAAGAAAGTCACCACGCGAGTAAATTACGGCGGCTTTACTGGTTCGGTCAAAATAATGAAAGGGGTACGCTACCGTGTCGGATCAATCGGTGTGCAGAGTATCTCCAAGGAGATTATGGACACCGAGGACTCCGGAGCGTTCTACATCACAAACCAGCGTATTGGTTATCTCGGATACCGCAAGCAATTCTCGTTCCCATTCAAAAAGATCGGATCACTTGAGCTTCGTCCTGATGGACTCCATATTTTTAAGGACGGCAAGGAAGCACCTTACATTCTTGAGTTACGGGATTACGAAGTTGCCTTGGCAATAATTTCATTTTTAATGAATAAAAATATATAGAAATTACATTCCTAACTTCTTAAATTCCTCAGCATATTTCCATATAATATCAACAGGTTCAGCATCTTCCTCAAGGTTAAACGAGAAATTTTCATCACTAATATCAAGAATGTGAGTTAATGATTTTTCTGTGTATAGATATTTTGTAGCTATGTCCAGTAACCTACTCATACTATGATTAAGTAGGATAATTTCTTCTTTATACGAATCAATAAAATGACTGTAGTGTTCAGTCACATCAATATCAAACTGAATTGAAAACTTTTCAGCTAGATTCTTGAATTCGGAAAGCGTTCTGTGACTTTTAACTGGGTATGCATGTTTCTTTACAAAAAGATGCATACTTGCGACTGGTAAAAGCATTTCAACCTGTTGCTTATATTCAGAAACAAAAGGAAGATCCTCTTTGCAATTAAATAGACTATCTCCAGTTATGATTTCCAAAGTTCTTTTCATCCCTAACATCTCTATTTCGATAGTTTCTTTTTCCAACTTTTTCGCATCAAACAAGCTTTGAAAAAACTTTTCAGACTTTTTCAGTTCTACATACCAAGCCATAAATAGTTCCTTATGGTTCTTTTTAGTATTTCCATTCCAGGTATCAAAACGTTCACTCATAAAAATTGGTGAGTAATTATTAACAAACAATCCTTCGTCTAGCCAACGAGACAATGCATCCTTGACCAAGAATTCCATGCTTATACTTTTGCTTTTTGCATATTCTTCTAATCCTAATAAAACTGTATTTTCAAAATCTTCATCTTTGTATTTGATGTGAATATCGTTTGCTATCTTTTTGAAGATGTCTTTTGTAGGTAGCTCGGCAAAAAAGTTATGCAGAATAAACCCATCTTTTTCTGACATACTATTCTTTATTTTCTTCGCTCCCTCGTAGTACATACCCGAGTAAATACGATCAATAATACTGTTTTTATCTTGCTGATTTAACTCAGTACCATTCTTCAATCTCTCATAGAGAAATACCTCCTCATCCATGTATCGCTTGTCGTAAGCAACGCAATCATCAAGTAGTTTTAGGTCATCTTGTATTTCTTTCGGCAGATTGTTGAAAGTGAAAATATGGAGCAGTCTTTTATATTCAAGGTAAGTATTCTGAGTAAGAAACTGTATACTTTCTTCTCTTGGTATATCTTTAATAAATTCTTGCTCAGACAAGACCTTGAGTATGGTTGAACGAAAAGTAAAACTATCAAGCACTCTTTGATTTCGCAATAGCGCTATTTCTGCTCGATGTAAGAACATTTGAGCGTCCATCTTCATGGTGTCTTCTATACGAACCATCTTTGCATATCTGTTGTATTCTTTTGCTTCAATAGCCCTCGGATTCCAGCTATCTCTCAATACATAAATCTCAGATTCAGACAGAATGCTTTCGCCAGTCTTTTCTTTAT
>CAZHUT010000055.1:0-2916 GCA_964535545.1 uncultured Candidatus Saccharibacteria bacterium
GTCATAAAATCTTCGCAAAAGCCTTCCATCTCTGCCTTGGTCAAAGCAAAATCCGTTCGCGCTTCCTGCTGCTTATTCATGACACGAACATATTTTTGTGCCGGATATAGTGATTCATCCCATTGTTGTACTTTGCCCTCTACGACATCGATTAATTTCAAGACCATTTCATTAGGAGTTGGAAATGTAACTTCGTATGCATCCTTCAGTATTTTACGGTCTTCATTTCCATGTAAATAGAAAGTGAGAACAAGATGCTCATCAATTGTCGAGAGCTTCCAAGTACCGATAGCCAGTAGATCAGGCTTGTTTGCTGAAGAATTCAAAGAAGAATACTCTCGGCTAACCGAACCATGCTCGACATCGAGAAAACCGAAATAGAAGTCTTCATTATCTGCTTTCCAGCGTCCAGGTAGAATTTCTTCTGGAGTTGAGTTGGAAGTGAGCAATGGACCTTTGGCATTTTTAATAAACGCTGGTGTCCGAGCAATAAGCAGCCATCCGATTACAGCAAAAGCCGCGATTGTGACAACCGAGATAATGAGTGATTTCTTCATACCCAAAGTATAGTATAAACAATGATGCCCGTCACATTTCTTATCCACGGAACAGAGAAAATTGCTGAGCCAAAGGCGAGGATTGAACTCGCGACCCCGTCTTTACGAAAGACGTGCTCTACCAACTGAGCTACTTTGGCATTATTAAAACTTGAGCCAACGGCCGGGATTGAACCGGCGACCTCATTCTTACCATGAATGCGCTCTACCAACTGAGCTACGTCGGCATAAACAAAAAATGAGTACAAGACTCATTTTCTGATTCTGACTTGGATATACTACCCAATTTCAGGGCTTTTTTCAATCTTTTATCTGGAGTGGGTGCAATCGTGCTGCAATGATGATCCCAGCAGCAATAAGTACGACGTTCTTGATGATGTACTGCCCTTCCAAAGTTGGGACCATGAAACCATTCCACGTTTCTTGAGGCAAGAATACCATTGGACCGAATGTTGTGATCATATGAATGAAGAGCAACGGGATAACAAGACGTTCGAGACCCTTGATCAAAAACATAATGCCGATGACACATTCAAAGACGCCGAAGCCGATCAAGAATGTGTGAAATGACATGTACGGCACAGTCTGCTCGAACAAACGCTGAACAAGACCACTGGCTGGAGATTGTCCAATAACCTTGAGGAATCCGAACCAGAAGAACACAACGAACAATCCGAATCGCGCAAGTGGAATCGATACGCGTCGGAAGAAGTTGATAAGAGCGATATCAATAGTTTGTATAGACATACATATAGTATATACCTATCTTTTATATATGAGAATATCGCTCACTAAAAAGAGGTGAAATCTAGTTTGATGCGCGCTCTGGGCCAACATAGGCGATTTTTCCCGCGCCGCGGCTTTCAAATTTAAGTTTGATTGTTTGGTGTGTATTGAGCAGTCCCTTTCCCATTTCAGCGAGCTTGGGCTCAGTCAAAGCGTGTTGCGGATTGGTTTCCGGCTTCATCACCTGATCCCATCCTTCGGCCTGCCATTTGCCATTTACTTGCTTCATAAACACACGCTGTCCGTTTGCAAATGTAATGATCGCTACGTCTGGAATACCGTCTGCTTTCGTCATTTCCATATGTGCCGGCATCGCAAGCAATGAATCTTTATCCAAAACTTCACCAGTTGCAAGCGTGTCCCCCGCGTATTTTTGAATCATTTGATCGGGAATAACTGTTGGCATGCCGCCATCAATGGTTTTCACTTCCATGCCGTTGAATTTTTTTGAGAAGGCATACTGATATGGCTGATTGTCTTGGTATTTTACTTCGGCGCTGTAAATCGTATCTTTTTCTCTGAATGAATCTTTTGATTGTGAGTACGTGACATTTTCATTAAACTGCGGATTGGTAAATGCATGATGCTCGGCTCGTACAGCTGTTCGAGGCAATGATGCAAATGTAGCATCTAATACTCCATAATTTGAAAAACTAAGATCTGGTTTACTTGGTTTTTCTGCGTGAACTTCTTGAGTATTGAGAAATGTAAGTAATGCTGCCAGTGTTGCAACTTTTACTAGTGTCGGGTTTTCCATGCTTTTCATATGGAAAGTATAGCATTTGTATACTGCAGCTCAAAAACCTATTGGAAAAAATTATAGTGAGAATTGATGGTAATAAATGCAATAGCCAAAACAAAAAATACTAGCAGTCCGGCGATAATTGCTTTATTTGGACCAATTCGTGGAGCTAGATAAATTACGGTAATCATATATGGGATCCAAGAAACGATTGTTCCCCATAGCACAAATTTTGCATGTTGACTGACAGCAAATCCTCCCTGCGAGTGTCCAATGAACAAGTACGAAACTAGGGTAAAAACCGGAATAAGTGCCATTAAACCAGAGAGTAACCGAGAACCGCTTTCTTCAAGGAAAACAATAAGCGTGGTAAATAGTCCACCAGTTATAAAATAAATTATGACATTTTTCATAGTCTCATTATATAAGTTATCTATAAACTGTAGTTAGTCTTCTAAAACCCCTAAATCTTTTAGGATACAATTTGCCATTTGTTCAGTACTCAATACCCCCGAATCAAAGGTAATATTACTTTGATGTATATTCTTGTTATATGTCTCTGAGAACGTATCTAGGGTTTCTTGCGATGGTATCGGCTTATTCTCCTTGTAAGCCCTTTTTGTAATTCTTTCTTTCCGAATATCTTCATGAATTTCCACCCTATATAAGAAAAAATCTACACCATACTTTTCTGCAATTCCTTTGTATGTATCCAATTCTTCATTGGTCATATTTTTATCGACAATAACAGAAATATTATTTTTAAAATATTCTTCGGTCATAGCGTAAGTAACATTTACACTTGCCTGTTTGTGTGAATGCACTTCTTTG